>JAQBZS010000744.1 GCA_027622115.1 Planctomycetota bacterium
TCGCGAATGTCCAAGAATCGAGGTGATTGAGGCGTTTGTCAGGCGCGGCTGCACGGCGTACGTTGCGTCGCCAAACAACAGATCAGTCAAATCCGCACCCTGGAACCGACCCGATGAAGATCACTCGCATCTCGGCCTATCAAGTGGACTTGCCCCTGCGTGAAGGGAGCTACAAGTGGTCCGGGGGGAAATCCGTAACCGTGTTCGACAGCACGATCGTACAGGTCGAGACCGATACCGGACTAGTGGGGCATGGCGAAGTCTGCCCGCTCGGTCCATTTTATCTGCCGGCTTATGGGGCCGGGGTGCGTGAAGGATTGAGGGAACTCGGCCCACATTTGATTGGTTACGACCCACGCGACCTCAATGTGCTCAACCGCCGGATGGACTCGGCGCTCAAGGGACACGCCTACGTCAAATCCGGCATCGACATCGCGTGCTGGGATATTCTCGGCCAAGTCACTGGCGAGCCCGTTTCTCGATTGCTCGGCGGGAGGTTCGGTGAAGACTTCGTGTTGTATCGCGCGATCTCGCAAGAGGCTCCGGAGCGGATGGCGGAAAAGGTGGCCGCCTACCGGGCCGAAGGGTATCGCCGCTTTCAGCTTAAAGTCGGTGGAGACCCGGACACGGACATCGCGCGCATTCACGCCGTCGCCGCACTGATGCAACCCGGCGACAAGCTCGTCGCGGACGCCAATACCGGCTGGGTCAAACACGAAGCGATGCGAGTCGTGAAGGCGGTGCGGGATGTCGACGTTTACATCGAGCAACCATGCCTGACGTATGAAGAGTGTTTGTCCGTCCGCGAGCACACCGACCATCCATTCGTTTTGGACGAGAACATCGACGGCATGGACATCTTGTTGCGAGCCAACGCGGACCGTGCGATGGACGTCGTCAACATCAAGATTCACAAATTCGGCGGCCTGACCAAGGCCAGACAAGCCCGCGACTTGTGCGTATCGCTCGGGATCGGCATGACGATCGAAGATAGTTGGGGTGGAGACATCACCACGGCGGCGATCGCTCATCTGGCACACAGCACGCCGCCCGAGTTGCTCTTTACGGCGACGGACTTCAACAGTTACGTCACGGTGAGCACTGCGGATGGTGCCCCGCAACGGCAGAACGGTCGGATGTCGGCGTCCACTGCGGCAGGGCTCGGAGTCAGTCCAAAGTGGGACGTGTTGGGTGAGCGCGTCGTTGAGATTGCGTAGTCGCTTATCACTGAAATCCTGCGCAAGATGGTCAGGAAATTTGACGGATCAGTCCGATCGGACGGATCAGTCGGATCGATTGCCCGAGTTGAGGCCAGTTCCCTCCTTTGGGGTTCCGGCTTGTCCGGTTTATGGGGCGCTCGCCTCATTGAATCATCCGAGTCGGGAGATGCGGCGGAATGGCGTCATCGAATCAGGATCGGCACACGTTTGCCCAGGACGGCATCACGACAGGGTTCTTCATGGATCCCACCCTGTGCATCGGCTGCAACGCTTGCGAATTGGCCTGTCAGGTGTGGAACGAGCTTCCTCCTTCCGTGCCGACAACCGACAGGCGTGGTTCCGACTTCGCGTGGTCGGGTGGTTGTGATGACAACACCCGCGCTCTGGGTGCGTCGTCTTGGCGGCATGTGAAATCTCTGGAAGTTGATGAGAACGTCGGGCCGCAAGACACCGGGCCGGAAGTCGCTGTCGGTTGGACGTTCCTGTCCGACAGTTGCCGGCACTGCGAGGTCGCTGGGTGTCTTGAAGCCTGCCCGACAGGCTCGATCTTTCGCACGGAAATCGGATCGGTCTACATCCAAGATGATGTGTGCAACGGTTGCGGTTACTGCATCGTGAGCTGTCCGTTCGGCGTGATCGACCAGCGCAATCCCAGCGACATCCTGGCATCGCAACCAACCGACAACGGTATTCCTGGCGAAGCACTGCTCGGAGGTCTCGCGGAGTATTCCGTGGGCGGGGCTTTCAAATGTACGTCGTGCTACGACCGGCAACTCGACGGCCTCACGCCGGCATGCGCCAAGACATGTCCCACCAAAGCGATTCAGTTCGGTCCGTTGGATGAACTCCGTCAGCGAGCACGGTTGCGAATCGAAACGCTACGCGAACGCGGTTACAAGGACGTCCGACTCGACGATTCCAGCCAAACAAGCATAGGTGGCACGCATGCGTTTTCACTGTTGCCGGGCGACTATGCCGAGCGATTCGGTCTGCCGCCGCATCCCGAGAGTCCCACGATCTACTTGCGTGACGCATGGCTCTCCGCGTTCCTGACGATTGTGTTGACGTTTGCGCTGTGTGTGCTTGCGCTGTGATGCGAACTGCATCGCTCAAGTGTGGAGTTTTGTTTGTTCGACAAGATTTGTGATTTGAAATCTTCCTGGCTGCTGCTTCCCCCACCGCGATTCCTAACTTTGTGAATCTCTGGAACGCAAACCCGAAAGTGCGCCCCACGAATTCAGGACGACCACGAATTGGCAGCATGGATTCGTGGTCGTCTTGAATTCGTGGCGAAACCTGAGACCTTCGCGACCTCGATACGCTCCGGCTTCAAGTTTTGGTTGTGGCCAAGTCTTGGTGCATTTCACAAATCCCTACGGCGTTGAGTGTCGCCCGTTTAACCCGTAGCCGAACGCGCAGGCCGATTTGGCTCGCCCAAAACGCGTGCGCCATCGGCTACGAGTTAGACGACAATCCTCGACGAACTTCTTAAGTTACCGGCTTTTCAAGGGAACTCGCCACCATGTCCAAAACTATCGATCCAACATCAACAACACCATCACGCAAGCACCTCAAGCGGCGTGAATTGTTGACTGGATTCGGCGCGACTGTCGCGGGGGCGGCATTCCTCGACGATGCCGTTGGCGATCAGGCAAATCCCGCGGCACAGGTGGCGGACCGCTCGTCGAGCATCCGCATTACCGGGATGAAGACGTACTGGGTCGGGCCTGTTGTCTATGTGAAGATCGAGACGAACCTCGGCGTCAGTGGCTGGGGCGATCTGAAAGGTGTCGATCCTCGGCCGGCGAAATTGCTGGCGAAATCGTTGTTCGAACTGCTTGAGGGTGAGAACCCGACTCGGATCGAGTTCCTCTGGCAAAAGCTGTTTCGAGCGCATCGCAACATGCGCGGCGGAGCACTCATGGTGCATACGATCGCCGCGTTCGACATCGCGCTTTGGGATCTCGTCGGCAAGTTATGGAACGTGCCGGTGTATCGCATGCTGGGTGGGCCGACGCGGGACCGGATTCGCGTCTATCACACGGACAAGGCCCAAAAAGTGCCGCCGCACGGCATCTACGAGCATTCCGGAACGCCGGCCGACATCGATCGCATGGTGCAAGCGATCGCTCGGGCGCGGGAGAAGGTGGGGCACGACGGCGCGGTGATGTTCGACGCTCACTCGGCGGTGCCGCCCGCGACACTGATTCAACTCGCCGCAGCCCTCAAGCCGTTCGATGTGCTGTTCATCGAAGAGCCTGCCGTGCCGGGCAACATCGAGGTCTTCAAGCGGCTCAAAGAGCAGATCCACATCCCGCTGGCGGCCGGCGAGCGGGACCGCACGATCTGGGGAGTGCTGCCCTATCTGCACGAAGGCTGCCTCGACATCTTGCAGCCCGATTGCAATCACACGGGCGGCATCAGCCAAATGAAAAAGATGGCCACGCTGGCTGAAGCATACCACGTGCCGCTCGCACCACACTGCACGGCAACGTTTCTCGGCATCGCAGCGAGCCTGCATGTCGTGTCGTCGATCCCGTTCTTCCTGATTCACGAGTTCTATCCCACGAATGCCGGCTTCAATGTGCCGGGCCTGACTCGGATGGACTACGAACTCGACAAGGACGGTTACATCGGTCTCCCACCGGGTCCGGGTCTGGGCGTTGCGGTCGACGAGAAACTGTTGCAGTCGGAATCGCTCAAGCCGCAGAGCTATCGCTGGCCGGGAGCAAAACTCAAGGACGGCTCAATTGCCGACTACTGATTCCGGCGCGATGAGAAGGAACTCCGGCTGGCGGCGTGAGGAGTTGAGTGTAGAGCCGTTGTCTCAACTGCTCGCGGAACAATTGAGGACAATTGTTCTACAACTCTGCGGTTTGTTGTTTTCCTGCGCATTTTCCACCACTGACCGCTGTGTCAGTGGAGAAATGACTGACTGCTACTACATTCGGGTGTAGCCATGCAGTCACTCGTCCACCGACGCAGGGTCGGTGGTGCGAAAACTGGTCACCGTGTCCAACCTACGTTCGGTTGCGGCCGACCGAAGCTAGGCTGCATTGGTCTACAAAGGCGTTACCGCATTCAGCGTCCCAAGCAACTGTCGCCGGGATGCGTTGCCGATGGTGCCTGTCGCGAAAAATCCCATCGATCAATGCGTCATGGGCGTGATCCCAAGGCGTGGCTAGTTGAACTACCATTAAATCGCAAAACAAA
>JAQBZS010000745.1 GCA_027622115.1 Planctomycetota bacterium
CGGCTTGCTCGTTTTCTTCTTGGCTTCGGCGGCTTTCTTTTTGGCTTCGGCGGCTTTCTTCACATCGCTGGCCCGCTGCATTTCGTTCTTCTGTTTGGTCTCCTTGAACAGCTTGAACCGCGATTTGACGATCCGTGGCGGAAAGTGATTGTTCGACAAATCCGCGTCCGCCGTTTCCAGGTGCGGATCAAGCGTCAGGCTTTTGATCTCCTTGCTCGTGATGACGAGCTTCGAAACCTTCTTGTTGTTGCGCCGCCAGATTTCGGCCGGAATGCGAAGTTCCTGCTTCGTGCCGTCCGTGAATTCGATCTCCAGAATGATCGGCATCACCAATTGAGCCGCGTTGGAGAAGTCGACGATGTAGAAGTTTTGTTTGGACTTCAGCCGCTCTCGTTCTTGAGGTGAAAGTCCCTTCACGAAATTCTGAAACGCCTTTCGCTCGCCGTCGGTGATTTTCTTGTCGTCAAAATCGTTGTAGAAGTCCTTCAGGTCGGGGAACTGATCGACCCGTTTGGGCAGATCCTTGTTCCGCGTCTCGCTTTGCGTCACTGGCTGGTCATCTCGTTCTTTTTTCTTGAGCGGCTTTTCGACGTCCGGGTCGGAGGTGTCGATGTTGAGTTGCCTCACGCCGTCAATCGCGAGGTCGCAGTGACCGGTGGTGTAAAACCAGCCGTACCAGAACCAATCCAGATCGATGCCCGACGCGTCTTCCATCGTGCGGAACAAGTCCGCAGGTTGTGGTCGCTTGAACTTCCAACGGCGAGCGTATTCCTTGAACGCAAAGTCGAATTGCTTTCGTCCCAGAATCGTCTCGCGAAGAATGTTGAGCCCCACGGCGGGTTTCGAATACGCGTTCGGGCCAAATTGCAGAATCGATTCCGAGTTGGTCATGATCGGCACCTGATTCGAACTCTGCATGTAGGCCACGATCCGCTGCGGTTCGCCGGAACGCGAAGGGTACTTGTCTTCCCATTCCTGTTCCGCCAGATACTGCAAGAACGAGTTGAGACCTTCATCCATCCACGTCCATTGCCGCTCGTCCGAATTCACGATCATGGGGAAATAGTTGTGCCCCACCTCGTGGATCACGACGGAAATCAAGCCGTACTTGGTGCGTTTCGAATACGTGCCGTCCGCTTCCGGCCGCGGTCCGTTGAAGCAGATCATGGGATATTCCATCCCGTAGACCGGCCCGTTGACCGAGATCGCGACCGGATACGGATAGTCGAATGTGTAGCGGGAATAGACGTTGAGCGTGTGGATGATCGCGTGCGTGGAATACTTGCTCCACAACGGTTCGGCCTCTTTTGGGTAAAAGGACATGGCCAGCGTCTTGTTTCCGTTGATGTCATGCCCCTGCGCGTCCCAAATGAACTTCCGCGACGATGCGAAGGCAAAGTCACGGACGTTTTCGGCCTTGAAGACCCAGATCTTGTTGCCGGTGGGTTTGGTCTTTTCGTTCTGTTTGGCTTCATCGGGAGTGACGATGAATTGCGGTTTCTTCGCGACGCGGGCTTGCGCCAAACGTTCTCGTTGCTGCGGAGTCAGTACTTTGTCCGGGTTTTGCAACACGCCCGTCGCCCCGACGATGTGGTCGTCCGGCACTTGAATGCGGACGAGGAAGTCACCCATTTCCAGCGTGAATTCGCCGCGGCCCAAGAACTGTTTGTGCTGCCAGCCATTCACGTCCGTGTAGGCCGCCATCCGCGGGTACCAGTGAGCCATCTCGTAAATCGCGTTCTTGTCCTTCTCGAAGAATTCGAAGCCGGTTCGAGCCGACACGAGCTTGCTGTCGTTGATCTCGTACTCCCACGCCACGGAGAACTTGATGTTCTGCTTCGGCTTGAGCGGCTGCTTCAGGTCGATCCGCATCATGGTTTTGACGACGGTGAAATCCATGCCGCGTCCTGCGGCGTCTTGCACGGATTTGATTTTCATGCTGCCGTCGAATGACTCGCGAGCCAACATGCTTTCGAGATTCTTGAAGCTGATGCGGCTGAGCGAAGCCGGCGCGGTTGCCGTCAAATTCGCGTCCGAATCTGGGGCGAAGATATTCGCTTCCAGTTGCAGCCACAGGTAATTGAGCGTATCCGGCGAGAAATTGTGGTAGGTGATGGATTCGCTGCCGATGACACGGCGCTTGTCGTCGTCGAGGGTCACGTTGATTTCGTAGTCGGCGCGCTGCTGCCAATACCCTTGGCCCGGAGCCCCCGACGCATTTCGCGCTTCGTTGGGAGTCGGCAGCAATTCTTCAAGCTGCCGAAAGCTGTCCTGCTGGCCAAACTTGAGATTCTCGGCAGGCTGTGCGATCACTGGTTCGGCTTTGCTGCACGCGACGATGCAGACCAAGACGGCAGTGATCCGATGACGCGGGAGCAGGACCATGTTGTCGGAGCTTTCGTGCAAACGGCGAAGGAATCGTCCACAACAATCGTGGAGATGAATTAGACAGGCCGTTTGGAGGCGTTCGCAACTGCATCGGGTGTCCATGCAGGATTCGTTGACTGCGTTAATTGTTTCGTTCACGATCGATTGTGGCTCGGAGGTCCCCACCGAGAATCCCGGCGGGGGCCGCCGTGCCACAAACCCAACGCCCGCCAAACCCTCTTCCGCGCTCAAGGACAACCTCCATGCCGCCACGCATCGACGAGTGGATTCAGCAGTTTCACCGGCGCTTGGAATTCGGTCGATCACTTGGAACCGTCGCGCCGTGGCTGGCTGCATTCCTGCTGGTGTTCGGTTCAACAGTGTTGCTCGTGAAGATGCAGTTTCCGGCGCTGTGGCCCGGGGTGCTGTGGGGAGCCGCGGGAGTCGTTCCCGTGTGGATCGCCGTTTCGAAGTTCAGTCGGCGGAATCAATTCTCCCGCCGGGAATCCGTCGCCATGCTGGATTGCCGCATCAACGCGGGCGGGTTGCTGATGACGATTTCGGAAACCGGTGATCCTGCGTGGACCGCCGCACTCCCGCGAAACCAAGAACAGTGGCGGCGGTCCATGCCGAAGCTGCACGCGTTGTCGTTCCTGCGACGGCTCATTATTCCGGCGTTGTTTTCCATTGCCGTGTGCTTCGTGCCGTTACGTGCCGAGCCAGCCACCGATCAGAGGCCGCGAAACGCCGCTGCCCGAGTCGCCCGCGACTTGCATCGCACGCTCAAGGCTTTGCAACGATCGCCGATCATCGAGCAAGCGGAACAGGACGAAATCGAGCGTGAGATCGACAAGCTGATTGAAGACGCAAAGACGGAAAAGCTAACCCACGAACGCTGGGAATCCGTGGACAATCTGCGTGAACGCATGCGGATGCGAATGGAAGAGGCTGCGGGAATGGCCGAGAAAGCTCGGCGAGCCGCCGTGGAATTGAAACTGGCTGCCGGGTCCGACGCGCCGGCGATGTCCGTCGAACGAGCCGAAGAATTGCAGCAGGACGTCGAGGAGTTCTTGAAGCGAATGGCGAAATCCGGAAAGTTGGCATCGGATGCGGTGCCGCTGGAAATTCGCGAATCGGCTCGACAAGTCATGAAACAGGGTAAATTGAATCTGCCACCGGACCCCAAGGAACAACGTCGGCAATTGGCAAAGCTGCAAGAGTTTCTCGATCAGGAGGCCAAGCGTCTCAAAGTCGCCCGCGAACAGTTCGATCAGGTGCCGATCGATGGACCCGCCAAGCTCGGGGAACTCAACATTCAGCAACTGATCGAACTGGCCGAGAAAGAATCCGGCATCAAGCAGGGCGTGATTCAAAGGCTCATGCAGCAAGCCAATTTGGACGAAGCCGCGCTGCAGCGGGCGATGGAGCGTGGATTCGATGCCGGCGCGATTCGCGATTTAATGGATCAAGCGGGAGTGAGTCCGCAAATGCTCGAATTGGCCCGCCGCACCGGATTGGATCGAGTGGCCATGGATTTGGCCTTCAAGCAGCTCGGATTGAACGGCGACGAATTGGATCGCATCAAAGAGTTGGGCCTGGACCTAGATGCCCTCGACGCGATGCAACGCGCGATGAACGCCGCCGCGGAAGTCGGCGCAAACGGTCGCGATGGGAAACCGGCTCCGGCGTTCGGTGACGAGGCGAAACCTGCCGCCACGAAATTCAAAGAGACCGTGTTGCCACCCGGCTTTTTCGAAGACCCGAAACAGCAGACGACCGGAGTCACCAAAGTCGCACCCATCGTCGCGCCCGCAAAGGTCGGGCCCCGTAATTCAGCCGGTGAATTCAAAGCGGGCTCGAAGGAGGCTTGGAGACGGCAGATTCGTCCGAGTCATCAGCAAATCGCCAAGGAATACTTCAAGCAGAGGCCGACGGAACCATAACCCCGCGCGAGCGCAAACGCGTTACGAGCTTCCAACAGCTGGCCTAGAGACTATCTGAAAAAGGGGTCTGACCCTTTGGAGGCCTCGCTAAACCCCGGCAAAAACTGAGGCCGGAGAGG
>JAQBZS010000746.1 GCA_027622115.1 Planctomycetota bacterium
GTCGGGAACTTCGACCGGACGTCCCTTGCGCAGCACCAGCGATCGCCGATATCGCTCGTCCGTGCCGATGAGCTGATCGTCGAGTCCCAAGCGATGACAAAGCCCAGCCGCGGCAGGCTTGTTGGTGATGAACGAGTCCGGCCCGAGTTCCACCTGATAGCCGTCGATCTCGCGAGTTGTGATCAAACCGCCAAGCCGATCGCCGGCTTCGTAAAGGTGCAGATCGATGGAGCGGTTCGATTCGCGGGCGCGTTCCATCAACCGAAACGCCGCCGCCAAGCCTGTGATGCCGCCACCGACGACGGCGATTCGGCACGGTGCATGGCTCGCATCATTGGTCACGGCACCAGTCACGTCGGACGAACCCTAAAGAGTCTCTAAAACAGGTTCTTCCGTTTCTGGGCGTAGGACGGGCACTCCTGCCCGTCACAGGTCGACGGGCAGGAGTGGAGTGCCCGTCCTACAACAAATCTCGGCATTCACACCCAGAAACGGACGAACTCTAAAACAATTCGTCAACGACAGAGCCTTTCGGGAGCATGGTCAGCGGGCGACCTTGGGCCACGAATTCCGCTTTCGGGTCAAGCCCCAATGCGCGATAAACCGTCGCCACAAAATCCGGAACCGAGACAGGGCGATCTTCGGGGACTCCGCCAAACCGGTCGCTGGAACCGATCACGCGCCCGGTTTGAACCCCCCCGCCACCCAGCGTCAGGCTGAAACAACGACCCCAATGGTCGCGCCCTGGGCCGCGGTTGTTCGTGTTGATCTTGGGGGTGCGACCGAATTCTCCGGCGGTGATCACCAGCGTGGTCTCAAGCAGTCCACGGTCGTCGAGGTCATTCAGCAAAGCGGAATAGCTGCTGTCATAGATCGGTAATTGTGTGTCGAGGTGCGGGAAGATACCCCAGTGATGATCCCACGCATAAATCCCCGTATCGACGTATCCCTGAATCGTGACGAATCTCACACCGGCCTCGACCAACCGACGCGCCATCAGCATTCCTTGCCCGACGCGGTTGCGTCCATACGCGTCGCGCAGCTTGGCCGGTTCCTGCGAGAGATCGAACGCTTCCTTGGCATTTCGAGACGTGGCCAGCTTGAGCGCCTGAGCGGTAAATGTGTCGTGCGCTCGAGCGAACTCAAGCTGTCGCTCATGCTTGGCCTGATACTGGTCGAGCGATTGCAGCAGTCGTTTGCGACCGGTCAGACGGCTGACATCGACATCCACCGCCGAATCGAAAGCCTCGACGGCGAAGCTTGGGGAATTCGGATCCTGCTGGATCAAAAACGGGTTGTACGTGCGACCCAGGAACCCACCAAAGCCCGGAGCACTGTAGGACGGGTGCTTCATGTTGCCCATATGCACGAACGGCGGCACGGGGGCTTGTTGTTTTTGTTGCTGGCTCAGGACCGCGCCGATGCCGGGAGCCTGGACATTCTTGTCCAGTTCGCTGCCGCACATGATGTGGACGTCACCTTCACCATGCTTGGACGTATAAGAATGCATCGAGCGGATGAGCGAAAACTTATCGGCACAGGCACCGAGTTTCGGCAATTGGTCGCTCAATTGCAGTCCGGGAAGATTCGTGCGGGTGGGATGGTATTGCCCACGCACTTCGCTCGGCATGTTCGGCTTCATGTCGTACATGTCGATGTGACTTGCGCCGCCCTGCAGAAACATGAAGATCACGTTGATCCTTTTTTTGTCGTCGGTGGCGGATTCTTTGGCCAACACTTCGGACAACGACAGACCCAAGGGCGAAATCGCGCCGATCGACAAACCACCCATCGCGAATAATTCGCGACGAGTCGATGTAAACGAGGAAGCGTTCAAAGCAATCATCCCCTGCGATGTTTCGGTGAGCGATTCATCCTATCGGTTCAAGCGGGGTTGGGCCATGACCGTTCAATCCGTGAACGCTTGCGGCGTCTGGTCGCGGTCCAGGCTGTCGAGAAACGACTTCAACATGATTTGGGCCGCCAGCCGATCGATGACCGCCTTGCGTTTCTTGCTGGTGAGTTCCATGCCCAGCAGAAAGTCTTCGGCGATGGCCGAGGTGTAACGTTCGTCCCAAAACGTCACCGGGATTTGGGTGCAATCGCCGATCCATTTGCCGAATTCACGCGCCTCGCGAGCCTTCTGGCCCTCGATTCCGCTGAGATGCACCGGCAAACCCACGACTACGCCAACCGCTCGGTATTCGGCGGCCAGATCCCGGAAGTAGCACCGATCGGTGACTTCGACGTGCCGATAATATGTGTCCAACGGGCTGGAGATTTCCTGGTGGAAATCTGTGATCGCCACACCGACGCGTTTGGTGCCGTAGTCCAACCCGATCAACCGCCCCTGCGTGGGGACGGTTGGTTTGGTTTGGTCGAGTTGGTCGGCCGAGGTTTCCGGTTCACTTTTTTCCATGAATCCAATCGCCGATCCAGAGTTGACTGGTGCCGTCTTTCGTCCGCGTCGACGTCCACATCAGCTTTTTGCCGTCCGGGCTGAACACCGGCAGCACGTCGGCCTTCTTGTGGTACGTGACTTGAGTGATCTTGCCGCCTTTGAGCGTGGTATCGGTGGATTCGATGTCCATCAGAAACAGATTGAACACGGCACCGCGAGGGCCTTTCGAATAGTCGGCTCGCGACCAAATGATCGATTTTCCATTCGGATGGAAATACGGGCACCAGTTGATGTGGTCCAGATTCTTCGTGAGTTGGACTTCTTTCTTGCCGTCGGCCGAGACCGCGAACAATTGCAGCATGTGTTCTTTATCGCGATCACTGCGAAAGATGACCCACTTGTTGTCGGGCGAAAAGAACGGGCCACCATCGTATCCATCCACGTTGGTGATTTGCCGCACGTTCTTGCCATCGGCGTCCATGATGTAGAGGTCCGGGTCACCGTCGCGAGACGACGTGAACACGATTTGCTTGCCGTCGGACGAGTAGCTGCCTTCCGCGTCGTAGCCCGGCGAGTCGGTCAAGCGTTGCAAGCCGGTGCCATCGAACTTGGACAAATAGATGTCCATGTGCGGGTCGAAGGCCCATTCATAACTCCGCCCGCCCTTGGCGGCCTTCTCGCGAGCCGTCCGTTCGGTGATGTCGATCATCGGATCGCTGTGAGCGGACGCGAACAAGATGCCTTTGCCGTCGATGGTGAAGAAGCTGCACGTCGTACGGCCTCGACCGGGACTGATCCGCCGCGGAACTCGTTCATCCAGGCGTTGAACATAGATCTGGTAGAACGGGTATCCGACTGGATACGCCTGATAGACGATCCATTCGCCGTCTTGCGAGAAATAACCTTCACCGGCTCGCGGCAGCCCGAATGTGACTTGGCGAATATTCGTCAAGAACTTCGCTTCCTGCTCGGCGGCAGCGTCCGGCTTCTCGGTCGTTTTTGGTTTCTCGGTAACTTTTGGCTTCTCGGTAACTTTTGGATTCGCGGTGGCTTTTGGCTTCGGGTTAGCTTTGGGTTTCTCCTGGGCATCACAAGGCAACGCCCAAACCGCAGCCAATGCCAGTGCGAATATCGCGCGATTCATCGTCTCTCTCCTTCGTTCAAACCCGTGCCGGCTTGTCCGACACGTGAAGCAGTTTTTTAATTAGAAAACAGCCACCCATCGTTCACTCTTTTCTCGACCGCCGAAGCCGGGCGAGTGGGAAAAGCGGCGTGGAAGGGTGCGCCCTCACAATAAGCCAAGCAACGAGTCTCCGCGATCCGGCATGACGTCGAAGATCTTCTCCAGGCCGGTGATTTCCAATAGCTCCTTGACCTGTGGCTGAAGACGGTGCAGCACGATCTTGCAACCCAGTTTGTCGGCCTTGAGCTTAAAAAACACCAGGATACCCAGAGCTTCGCTGGCGATGTATTTCAGGTCTTTTACATCCAGTATGATTTTGGTGTCACGACTGTCTTCGACGAGGCTCACCAACTTGTCCGATAGTTCTTGAAGGCGGGGTCGATCAAACGACTCGTCTTTCAACCGGACAACCGTCACGCGGTGTTGCGGATAAGACTCAATTGTTTCCATCGGCCCGTCACCCCAGTACCAAGAACCACCCACACCGTTTCTCGCGGCAAACCAATCTCTTCAGCAACCGGGGCTGGTGTACCCGAATCACGTCGAACAATGAAGCCACGCCGAGACTTAGACTGTCCTTGTGCGCGACGGCAAACCAGCCCTCGGCAGCCTCACGGAGGCTGGCGCGGACTTCGTCAAGTGTTTCGCCTTGGGAATGGCAACCAGGAAGTGCGCGGATCGAAGCAGAATAACCGCCGACATTGGGTTCCGAGCAGACAATCGCCGTGAGATTGTCAGCGACATCGACGACGATGGTCGTGGCAGCGGTCGTGGCATGGCTCATGGTCAAAGTCCTCCAGTAGCTACACTCTACCCCGCCGAACAAACTGCATTGCACCGGAGC
>JAQBZS010000747.1 GCA_027622115.1 Planctomycetota bacterium
CGTGACGGTGGCCGAATCGACGTCGGTGACGACGATGTCGGTCAGATTCAACACGGTGTCTTCCGTGTAGGTCTGGGCGGCGCTCAGGTTGGTCGCCGTCGGAGCGTCGTTCGTCGCTGCAACGGTGATCGTCGAAACGGCTGCAGCGCTGTCGACGACACCGTCGTTGGCGGTGACTGTCACCGTGCGGCTCGTTGTCGTGGGGGTGTCATCGGTGTTGTTGTAGGTGATCCCTCGCAGCAGTGTTTGGAAGTCAGCGATGGCTCCCGTGCCGCTGAAGACGGTCGCCGTCAGGGTGCGCGTGCCAGCGACGTATGCCACTTGGAAGACCGTGCCCCCGATCGTACCGGTGTTCGCTGTCTTGTCGGCGTTGAGCGGCACATTGACGCTGCCAACAGTCAGAGACTCGGCCGCACCATCGGGATTCGCGCTGACCACCAGCTTCAGGTTGGTCAGAGTTGTGTTCTCGGCATCGGTGATGGTCGCATCGGTGTCCGTGATGTTGACCGCCGCGCCATTCTCCACAAACGCCGCTGTGAAGTCCGCCGTCCCGCCCGCTCCATCCAGATCGACCACCGGAGCCGTATTGCCCGCCTCGGTCAGCGTGACGTCGCCATTGGCGAGGTAGTTGATCCTGAACTCGGTGCTGCCGACGGTGAATTCAGAGCCATCCGTCAGGTCCGCTGTCCCTGCCGCGTTCTTGAAGACTCCGATTCGTGTCGAGTTGTTGTTGAACGCATCAACGATCGTGAAGACCGTGCCGCTGCCGACCGCCGGTACGAAGGAGTTGATCAGCAGCACGTTGAGCTTCGCGTCGGTCAGCGTGATCGTGTGGTTGTCTCCAACGACACCAACCAGGTCGTACTGCGTGGTAGCGGTCGCGCCACCGAGTTCCACTTGGAACGTTTCGCCGCTGCCGAAAGTCACGTTTCCATCAATAGGGAATCGGGAAGTTCCCGCGCTGCCACCCGGCTCAGTCGTTCCGTCCAACGTCACTGCCGGAGCAATGGTGCTGGCTATACCGAGATTTTGGATCGTGCCTCCGGAGAGCGTCACCGGATCAAGGAACGTCGCCGATTGGATAGTCACCGTCCCGGTTCCACCACCGAACGTGATCGCGCTAAAACCGTCCTGCAGGAATGCGAGTTCGGCGTCGGATAGGTTCAGGTCCCCAGTACCACCGCCCAGACCGATTGATGTCGTCGCCGTCAAAGGCGCGATGGTTAGTGTTCCCGTGCCGGAAACATTCGCACCGAGCGTCATCGTGTCTGCGGTCAGTGCGATGTTGCCGCTACCGCTGGCAATCGCCTCGCTCGTGGTGATCGTGCCCGTCGAACTGAGGCTGATGGCCGAGTTCGTCGCAGAGAGCCCCGTCAGCGAGGCACTCGCGCCACCGACCGTCACGCTGCCGGTATTGGCAATGTTGATCCCGCCCGAACCGCCGCTGGCTTCCAGGTTGCTGACGGCTGTTTCAAGCGCATCGCCACTGCCGATGCCCGTGGTGGCCGAGGCCGCCAGGCTGGAGGCCGTGACGTCGGTCGTGCCGCCGCCGTCCGTGATCGCTCCGGCCCGAGCCGTCAGCGTGACCGCATTCGTGCCCGCGTTCAGACCTTCCACCGCGATTGAGCCACCCACGATTGTGACCGGATCGTTGAACGTCGAACTATCGACATCCACTGCTCCCGTACCAGTTGCGGCGTTGCCGATCGTGATCGAGCTGAAACCGTTGGACAGCTTCGTCAGTTCGCCATCGTTCACATTGAACGTGCCGGTTCCGCCACCGATGCCAATCGTTGATGCGGCCTGGCTCGGCAGCAGTGTGATCGGGCCGCTTCCCCTGACCGGCCCGAGGACGACATCAGCTGCTGTAATCGAGATACCCCCGCTACCAGCATCGATGGAACCGCCAGGCCCCCAGGTCATCGTGCGAATACTGCCGGTGTGTTCCGTGCCGGAGTGAGAGAAAGTGAGATCGGAGCCGGCGCTGACAGTCAGGATATCTGCCCCTCCAGTCAGATCCTGCAAGTTATAGACAACGACCCCAAAAGGAACCTGACTGAACTCGAGGAATCCGCCAGCGGAATTAAACGTCACCTCAGAATTTCCTGGCGTGACTGTCAGGCCGATCCAGTCATTCGACTGCAGCTTCATCTTGTGCGGTATCCCGTACAGGTCGAAGGAGGCGCCGCGGAAATTCAGATCTTTGTCCCAGTCGAAAGTCCATGATTCGCCGGCAGCGAACGTCCCATCGCCGACCCCAAGGCCAGCTCCAACTGATGCTACAACGGAACCGCCGACGATCGCACGAGTCGTCAGCGTGACCGCCTCGGTTCCGATCGTCACTGCGGCCGTGTCCCCCACTCCGTCGTTATGGAATGCCGCGTTCGACCGCAGGTCAACCACTGATTCGATGCCCAAGCTGAACGCGCCAGCGCCACTAAACGTGCCCGAGCCGTTGTCATCGCTGTCGGCATCAACCGTGAAAGTCCCGCCGCCCGTGATGATGTCGGTGTCCGCTGCGCTGAGCGTCACGCCGTTGTTGGCTTTCAGACTCACCGGGCCGCCGTTTGAGTTGATCGGCGCGTTGACCGTGATCGACTCAGGTAGATCGATGTCGAACCCGCCACTGCCGACGTTAATCGCTCCGGCCACATTCACCGCACTGCCGGTCGAATTGACGTTGATCGAGCTGAACTTAGTCGTGCCGCCGACGGTGCCAGTAAAATCGGTCACGCCGCTGGAGTTGATCGTCAGATCGAATTCGCCCGTCACGGCGGTGAAGTTGCTGGCGATTTCCGCCCCACTCAGTGCCTGGTTATAGAGACGGACGATGGCGATTTCGCCCTTGAAGCTGCTATTGGGCAATGTAACCCCGTCTGCTCCGCTGCCGCCAATCGAAATGTCGCCGCCACCAATGCCAGGAAAACTTGTCCCAGTCCAGTCGTTTATGTTCGTCCCTGTTACTGGAGACGTCCCAACTTCAGACCCATTTATGTAGAGGCGCAATGTGTCGGTATCCGTGCCTGGTCCAATCGTGAGCGTCGCAATCGCCTGAATGAAGTCAGACGGAAGTCCTGCCAACGGCGTTTCAATTCCAAAACCATCCGCTGAACTGTTACTACTGACACTTACGCGCAGAGTGTCTCCATTGAGAATATAGAACGAGAATCCAAACTGGGTACCACCAGTCTCGAAGAGGATCTGATCACCATTAGTCAGTGAATCAGGCTTGAACCAGATTTCAAAGGTCACATCTTCGTCAGACGGATCACCCGCGATGTCTTGTATTGTTGCATTCCCAACAGCAAAGTCGGCAGCGTTTGTCGATCCCGCCGTCGGAAACACATAGCTCGCCCCGATGCCCGAGATAGACGTCGTGGGCGAGGCGTTGCGAGTGATGTTCGCGCCCAGATTCAAATTGTGCGTCGCGAGCGTTTCAGTATTCTCCCAAACGCTGTTCCCGTCGGTGTCGACTCCGGCGTCGAAGCTCAGCGTCAAACCCGTCGTAATCGGACCTGCGCCGCCGCTTCCGGGGACTCCGCTATCCACGGTGCCGTTTAAGCTGACATCGCCACCGGTGATGGTCGTGTCTCCGCCGACGTTGACCGCACCGTTGTAGGTTTGACTGCCCGTGCCAGTGTTGACCGCGGCGCTGGTGAGATTGATCGTCTCGGCGGTGAGGTCCAGTGACCCAAGCTGCGCGCTGGCGCTCCAAGTCACCGTGTCCGTATCAGCCCCGGCGTTGACCACGACGCCACGCGTCGTGCCAACATCAAACGTTGAGCCGAACGTCACCGTGTCGTTGCCGCCCTGAGTGTTGACGATCAGCCCGCCGGTCCAGCCAGCATGGTTCAAAGCAACGCTCACGGTCGAGGTACCGCTACCTGTCCCCGTCACACCGCTCAGAGCGATCAGGTTACCACTCGTGTCAGTGATGGTGAGGTTCGTTCCGTCACTCGACAATGTGAGATTGTCATTGGTGGTGGCGCCGTCGGTGTCGTCGACGAGCAGGTTCACCCCACTCAAACTGACGGTGGTGGTTGTCAGCAGCAGCCGCCTCTCAAGCACTTCGAACTGTGCCGGTACCGCAACAGCGAAGTAGTTCCGTCGCTGCAGAGCCCGTTGCATGAACGGCGACAAGAACCACCTCCGACTCGACCGTTGGTAACTGCCGCGTTCCATCTGTGACGGGAAACCGCGTAAAGACTTGGACCGCCGAGCTCGACGAGTCCATTGAATACGCGAAGCCAGAGTGCGGAGACCGTTCAGCCAGTTTCGGAACTGCATGTTGAGACCTAGTCCTTAACCCAGCGAGACTAATTCACAAGAAGTAGCAAATAGATGGAACTCATTCGTGTTTTTGCGGGGTTGATTGATTAGTTGTTCAACAAACACGCACGCCGCATGGAGGGTTTCAGGTGA
>JAQBZS010000748.1 GCA_027622115.1 Planctomycetota bacterium
TTTGGCGGCGGTGAGTTCGATTTGCTGTTTGACGGCGGCGAGCGACGCTTCGGTCTCGGCAATTTGCGAGCCGATGTTGGGGTCGGCGAAGCTTTGGCGATGCAGTTGGCGTAAACGAGACTCGATCGTCTCTCGCTGGGTTGCGAGCCGAGACTCTTCCAGATCGATGGCCGAACTCCGCAGGTCCACCAAACGGTCTCCTTGGCGGACTCGATCACCCGCGCGTACGTAGACTCGTTCGATGATGCCGGACTCGTCCACATAGACCTGCACGGAATCGCGCGGGCGGATTTCCAGCGGGCAATACACGCTGTGCGAGAACGGAACCCCCGCGATCACGGCGACCACGATGCCAAGAAACACAAACGTTGCGATGAGTCGAGGTTTCTTCACGGTCGCCCATCTCCCAGGAGCCTTGAGGTACTTGAACACTTTGTAGAGCGGCCGAATCGTCATGCCCGCGATCGACGAAACCGCCAGCATCTGCCCGAAGATTTGCAAGCCATAGGGCTTGAACACCTGCGTCAGAAACATGGTGATCGAGATCACGATCAGCCAGCGATAGATCGTCACGCCCACGGCATACAGCACGAAGAAGCCGTGGTTGCGTTGCGGTAACATCGGGTCGGGCGGTGGCGTGATGCCGAGACACACGATCTGCAATGTGCGGGCCAGAACGCTCGACGCCTTTTGCATCAGGTTGGGGATTTCGACCAGGTCCGCCAGCACGTAGTAACCGTCGAACCGCATCAAGGGGTTGGCGTTGAACAGCAGCGTGCTGACCGAGCACACAAACATCAGGTTCAAGCAAAAGTGATTGAATAGTCCGGGGCCGCTGTACCACCACAAGAACGTGGCGATCGAGGCGATCATGAGGTCCGAGTAAATCCCAGCCACGCTGATGGCGATGCGGTGCCACTTGTTCGGCAGCATCCAAGCGTCGGAAACATTGCAGTAAGCGGCGGGGGTGAGCACCAGAAACATCATCCCCATCTCGTGACATTCACCGCCAAAATGTTTGCAAGTCAGCGCGTGACCAAACTCGTGAATCACCTTGGAGAGCGACAACGCCAACATCATCCAGATGGCGGATTGAAAGCTGAAGAACTCGTGAAACGCCGGCAATCGAGCCGCCAGCACGGCGTGTTGCACGGTGACCAACAGCAACGCCGAGCACATCGTTGCCACGCACAGCAGCACGACGATCGGCGAATAGACCCAGCGAATCAGCGGATACAGCACGTTGAGGATCGGGTCGGGATTGATGCCGCGAAACTTGATGGACAACGGGCTGATGAACTTCGCCAGCAGTTCCTTATGTTTGCGCTCGTCCCGACGCTGCTTGAGTTGTGTTCCTTGACCGTGAGTCTCCGCGAGCAGCAGTCCGCCTTGGTGCAAGGACGCAATGAACTGCCACAGCCGTTCCACCGACACCTGATTGGGAGCGAACCGGCGTTCGAATTCGAATTTGATGTCTTCCAAACTGTGGTTGCCGTCGAGCAGTTGGACGATCGCATATTCCTCGTCGTTGAAGCGATAGAACTTCAGCGACAGCGGATCCTTGACCACCCAACTGGATTTGTTCTGGTAGAAGTGCTGACGAATGGTGAGATCTCGGCGCAGCCGCAATTCCAGCCGGCGGCGGGAGCTGGAAACAAGGCTTTCGTCGAGTGTGATCATGGGAGGCATCAATACCAGCGCGGCGTGAATCGCGATCGTGCAACCGCAGCGGGCGATTGAATGGGCGGACGAATGGGCGCGGGTGTTCGACGTTGCGCCGCGAAACGGGTGAGCGGTTGGCGGAATGCCGGGACGTCAGCGGTCGTGCGCCATGTCGCATACCCGGCGGTCCAGACCAGCGCCGTGGCGGAGACTTCACCGCGCTCGATCGCCTGCTGCACGCGCTGCACGGGAAACGGTCCCCAGGTGCGACCTTGTGCGTGGATGTGCCACATCTGTCCTTGCGGCGATCGAACGGCAATCGATTCCGCCGGCTTTGCGGCTTGGATCGACATCTCGACGATCAGTCCCGGACGCAACAGCCAGTTGTCTTTGTCTTGACGGTTTCGAACCTCGGCCCACACGCGGTACTTGCCGTGTGTTTCGACCGTGGGGTTCACGAATACGATTTGGCCCGCAAATTGTTCGACCCGCTTGTTGTCCAGTGTCGCGGTGACTTGCACGGGCTTCTTGGCGACTTGATGCGGACCGACTTTCGCCGCGTCCACGTAGCCTTCGATCAAGAGTCGCTGCAGCCCCACGATCTTCGCCACGGGCTCGCCGGGACTGGTCCATTCGCCAGCGTGCTTGTAGACGTCCACCACCACGCCGCTCATCGACGCCTTGATGTCTCGCATGGCGAGTTCCAACTCGATCGCCCGTAATTCGGCCGAACTATTTTCCATCGCTAAACGAGCCAACCGCTGATTCTGTTTCGCGCGTTCCACCGCGAATCGAGCCCGATCGGCTTCCGACTGCTGTCGTCGCATTTCGGCCACGGACACGGCACCCGCATTGCGTTGGTTCGCGTCCTGGGCGGCTTGCAGTGCCTGGCTCGCGGATTGCGCGGCCGATTCGGCGTCGCGGACATCCACGTCACTATCGGCAACTGCTTTCGCTTGCCGCTGCTTGATCGTGGCGATTTCGCGTTGCAGCATCGTGCGTCGGCCGTCGAGCCGCGCGAGTGACTGGCCCTGCTTGACGATGAAACCCGATCGCACGCTGATGCTCGAAATCACGCCGCCCACCTCGGCGGGAACTTCCACTTGATCGATGATCGACACCAAGCAGTGATCCAGTCGCACCACTTCATAGCTGTCGGATTCGCTCGGAGTTGCGTCGACCGGGTTCGATTCCGCGGGATTCGATTCCGCCGGGTTCAGTGTCCGGCCGTCCTGCCCGGACGCACGCACGCCCCCGACAAGAAAGCAGGTCGACAACACCAACAGTGATTTCAGAATTCGCCGCATCGCATCACCAATCTGGACTCGAGAACAACAAACGATTCGACACAAAACCCACTTCACATGCGAAACAAAATCTTCGACTGCACGAACTCGAACACTTCATGAAACCACACGTAACCCACCGACCGCCGACCGCATTCCACCTTGGCGATCACCTCCGCACCTGGTTTGAGATGCTGGATGTCGTTCTTGTCGATACCGACCTTCATCAACACGGTGCTGCCTTCCGCCCCGCGAACTTCGGCTCGATCGTGAATCTCGCGAACGGTGCCGTGGTACGTGCGACCCGGCTCACTGGCCAACATGTATTCGACACCCAGTTCGTGACTGCCTTCGGCGTGGGCTCGCAGCACGTGCCCCATTTGGCCTTCCGGCATGCGAATCTCAAGCTGCCACGGTCCGTCCGGTTGCGCGACGGTCATCAGCAATTGCCCGCGTTGAATGGGTCGCCGATGCAGCGTCTCTGCAACATCCCATGTTACCACTTGTCCATCGACTGGGCTGGTGGTCTCCAATTGCGTCAAAGTCTGATTGTGAATGACGATCTGAGCTTCGATGCCCGCCAATGCTTGTTCGATCTCCGTTTGCTGGCTGTAGAGCCGATCACGTTCCGAATTCGACATGCGGCGATTCTTGAGCATCAACGTGCGGACGGATCGCAGTCGTTCCACGGTCGTCGAACGCTCGCCCTCCAAGCGAGCCAACTCGGATTCGAGGTTCGCGTTCTTCATGCGGACAAGTAACTGCCCGCGTCGCACGACTTCACCATGCCGAGTCTTGACGACATCGACAATCCCATCAGTGGCCGCGAACACATCACTTCTGAGAACCGGCTGCAACTCACCGTCCGCTTTCATCTGAAAGTCGGCCGGCACAATGAACAGGGCCACGATCGCCACGCAGATCAGCGCGCCGATCACGATCGCTTTCGGGGCTCGCAGCGCACGACCCGCGTTGCCCATCGACTGCCACACCGGCAACAGGAACACGCTTTGATGCTGCACTGCGTTGGCCAATGCGGAACAGGCCGAGTCTCGCACGGCGATGACTCGCTCCTGATATCCCGCTGAGTTTTCACCGTCAAACCGTTCGACAATCAGCATGCCGATCAAGGTGCGTTTGAGTGGGCCGCGCGTCTTGTCGGGCGATGTTGTGTCGGTTTGCTTGCGGCAATCGTGCAGCGGCAGCACGGCAAGTGTCGTCGAGTCGGCTTCATCGACATAACGTTCGACAGCTTCCTCAAGTTGCGGCGAGAGTTTACCGCTGTCCTCCGGATACCAAAGCGGCTCGTCCGTGCCGCCCACCGAACGAGCCAATTTCACGAGCGAACGGATCGCCGACGCGCGGTCATCAAACGTGTCTTGTCCGCTAACGGCTTCGGCTCGCAGTTTCCCGCCCTTGTCGACGAGGACCGTCACACGATCACAGTCAATCACGTGGCGACCTTCGT
>JAQBZS010000749.1 GCA_027622115.1 Planctomycetota bacterium
CGGCGCTTGTCCAGCGTGTCGTGGCTGATGCGGTGTCTATGTGAGTCCATCGCTCGCCAGGCCAACGCCGAAGACGAAGTCACCGGCCGCTTCTTTGAGAAGAGGGAAAGGTGCCACCCACATTTTGCGAACGCGATCAGACAGTCGTCGATCTAAACAGGCTGGAGCGATCGGTCAGGTCTTTTGGCGGAACACTTTCTGGGCGTTGCCGCTCTCGGTACAGGGCCAGCCATCGGTACAGGTCCAGCCATCGGTGCAGGGCCAGCCGTCGGTGCAGGGCCAGCCACGAAACGGAGTGGCCGTGTCGACCGCGTCCGGCATCACCAGGCACGATTTCGATGACGCTGCTGACTCGACGGAGGAGTTCGATGACTGAGCAGAACTCCGATTTCGCAAAGCGTTCGCGCGAACTGCTGGGGCGGTCGGCGATGGCTGTGCCAGTGGACCGTGTTCGTCAGACACAACGTGATGGCGATCGCTCGACTCAGTCGAGCGACCGGCGGCGCGAGACTCCGTCGCTGGATACTCCCGGTCGGGCGGCGTGGCTGACGGTCAAGGGCGAGCTGCATCAGCGGCTGCTCGACGAACTCGATGAAGACAACCTGCTGACAACCAATCCCGAAGAACTGCGGGGACTCGTGCAGGAGTTCGTCACCACGCAACTGGCTGAAGACGACGTTCTGCTGAATGAATCAGAACGTCAGCGACTGGTGGACGACCTGCTGGAAGAAACGGTTGGCGTGGGTCCGCTGGCGGCTCTGATGGTGGACCCGGCGGTGACGGACATTCTGGTGAACGGTCACGACCGCATTTACATCGAACGCTTCGGCCGCATCGAGAAGACCAGCGTCCGGTTTCGCGATGAAGAACATCTGGTGCGAATCATCCAGCGAATCGCTTCACGCGTCGGGCGGCGGATCGATGAAAGCTCGCCGATGGTTGATGCCCGTCTGCCCGACGGCAGCCGCGTCAACGCCACACTGCCGCCGGCGACGATCGACGGCCCCACACTTTCGATTCGCCGGTTCGGCACACAGCGACTGCGGCGCGACGACCTGACTCGGCTGGGAATGTTTTCGCCGGAGATGAATCAGTTCCTGGAAGTGCTCGTCCGCGCGCGGAAGAACCTGCTGATTTCCGGCGGCACGGGAGCGGGCAAGTCGACGTTTCTGGGTGCCGTCTGCGAAGCGATCCCTCCGTGGGAGCGGCTCATCACGATCGAGGATTCGGCGGAGCTGATTCTTGATCAGGAACATGTCGTGCGCATGGAAACCCGGCCGGCCAATATCGAAGGTCGTGGTCAGATTACGGCTCGCGATCTGTTGATCAATGCGCTGCGGATGCGGCCCGACCGGATCATCGTCGGCGAAGTCCGCGGCGGTGAGGCGCTCGACATGCTGCAGGCCATGAACACCGGACACGACGGCAGCGTGACGACGATTCACGCGAACAGCCCGCGCGACGCACTTGCCCGTCTGGAGACGATGGTGCTGATGGCGGGCCTTGATCTGCCGTCGCGTGCGATTCGCGAGCAGTCGGTTTCGGCTCTGGATTTCGTCGTCCATGTGCGGCGGTTCGAAGACGGCGTCCGTCGCGTGGGGAGCATCGCTGAGGTGATCGGGCTGGAGGGAAACACGCAGCAGCTTCAGGACATCTTTCGGTTCGAAACGCGTGGTCGCAAAGGCCGCCGGATCGTCGGCGAGTTCGTGGCGACGGGAATCGTGCCGCGCGTAGTGGACGAAATTCGCGAACTGGAGTTTGACGTGCCCGTCTCGCTGTTCCGGAAGGTGGCCCCATGAACGCCGTCCTGCCACTGGCCGGCGGTGCTTTCGCGCTGGCTGTGATCGGTGTCGCGCTGCGGCGGCTCAGCCAGCGGCGGCAGGCGCTCGAGCGACTGTTTGAGGCGGACGCTGAAGCCTCGGATGTTGCCGAAGCGGACGCTCGCGTGGAACGCTGGCGTCCGTGGCTCAAACGCTATCGCTGGGTGCCGGCGTCTGCGGGGCTGCTGATCGGAGGCGTCGCTTACCTGCTGATCGAGCTGGCGGTTCCGTTTGTGGTGGCGGCGTCCGTGCTGGTGACGCTGCTGGGCTGGCAGGTCGAGTCGTGGCTGGCCGCGCGGCGACTGGCAAAGCTCGAACTGCAACTGGCGGACGCGATCGACCTGATGGTGGGAGCGCTGGGAGCGGGAGCCGGTGCCACGGCATCACTCGAAGCGGCTCTGACCGAGATGAAGCGACCACTTCAGCCCGTGCTGGATGAAGTGCTCAGCCGCATCCGACTGGGCGACAATCCGCAGCACGTCTTCAACATGCTGACGCATCGGATTCCGCTGGAGACGTTTCTGCTGTTCGCCTCGACGCTGGCCGTTCACTGGGAGGTCGGGGGAACGCTGGCTCCGACACTGGCAACGGTAGGTCGCACGATCCGCGACCGGATCGAACTCGGCAGGAAGATTCGCTCGAACAGCGTGCAGGCTCAGATGTCAGTGGTCGCCGTGCTGTTCGTGACGTACTTCATCGCGGGCGTCATGTGGCGGACCAGTCCGGACCGGATGACAGACTTCCTTGAGACAACCGTCGCGTCCTGGCTCGTCGCGGGAAGCATCATTCTGCAGGCGGTTGGAATCGTCTGGATGTCGACCATCAGCCGGGCAAGGTTTTGACTTCGGCCTGGAAAGGTAGCCGCACTCGCCAGAGTGCGGGCCGCGCGGTGTCCCCCGCGTTCTGGCGAACGCGGCTACGGTATAAACACTTTGACCACTCGCCTTACTGGCTCAAACGTCGATTCTGATCGCCTTCCATGAATGACCTTCTTCGATACGGCTTGATCTTCGCCGCCTGGACAACAGGGATGCTGCTGTTGATCGTCGGCTGGCGACGCTGGACCGCGGCGGCTCGCGCTAAAGAGCGGTTTGACGACACGCTCAGCGACGTGCAGATTCAGGAGATCGCCGCTTCCGATGAACCGGGTCTGCTTCGTCGCTGGCTCATTCATGCCGGATTCCGGTCACGGACGGCGTCGGGCTTGTTTCTGCTCAGCCACCTTGCGGCAACCGGACTGGGGATCATCGCGGCTGGGATCGTCTTCTGGACGGACGTCGGCAGTCTCATGCTGAGCGGCCTGTCGATCGTGCCTGGCGGCTTCGGCGATCTGTTCCTGCCGGCGGTCTACATCGCGCCGTGGTTCGCGCTGGTGCTGTTCTCCAGCCTGCCGATGTTGTTCGTGCGGCAACGACGTCAGCTGCGAGTGGAGCAGATTGAACAGGACCTGCCGATCGCTCTGGACCTGATGGCGACGTTGAGCGAAGCCGGGCTCGGGTTCGACGCCACGCTTTCGCGCCTGTTTCAGACGCGTCTGAGTCGTCGTCCGCTGGGTCAGGAGTTCCGCACGTTTCAGGCCGACCTGCTGGCTGGCCGATCCCGCGTGCAGTCGTTGCGGCGACTGTCGCGACGCGCCGAGGTGGCATCGATCACGCTGCTGGTGTCGTCGATGGTTCAGGCGGAACACCTCGGCATGGGACTGGCCGACGTGCTGCGACGGATGGCCGACGACCTGAGAGACCGCCGCCGCGAACGAGCCAACGCGTTCGCCGCATCGCTTCCGGTGAAGCTGATGCTGCCCCTGATGACGTGCTTTCTGCCCGGCGTTTTCGTCTGGACGCTCGGCCCGATCTTCAGCCACTTCATCAAACTGGCCGACTCAGTGATCCAGTCCGGGACGCTGTGACCTTGATCGCAATCATCGGTTCCCGAAACAAGTTCCCGATTTGACGCTAACACGGATCAGCCGATTAGCCGAAACGTGTCAGCGGCCCGTGGCACGGGCGTCCCGCCCGTGAAGGGCTGCCTCATCAATGGCCTCGCTTTGAAAGTCTTTCTCGCAACAGACCTCGGTCGCGCGCCAGCAGTTGCCCTCACGACCGGAACGGCCATGCCACGGCACCTGACCATAAGTTCCTCGTCAAATCGGGAAGTTGTTTCGGGACTGATCCTACCCCGCAGCGATTCCTGCGCATCCGCCCGAAGTTCCAAGAGCGTCGCGAGCACGAGGCCGGCAAGGATGAAGACGTATTTCATGGTTTAGCATCTGCCTTATTCAAAGCGTGATTCGAAAAGCGTGATGTAGCGGCCGGTCGATTGCGTGCTCAGGAGACGCATCCTGTGTCGCGAGCGACGTGGAAATCGCGAGGCGTGGCATAAGCGTCCCGCTTGTGAGGCCTCACTCGCTAGTCGTGTTGCCGCGCGAAGTCGCCCTTCGCTCAGCGAAAGAAACGCCACTTTCGCGGAGCGAAAGGCGACGTGACTTCTCAATAAATGTGTGGTTACGGGATCGCCAGGGCGGACGGGTGGCGCAGATTGCAATGCAATTATTTGGCGGTCGCGGTGGCCTTGGCCTTGATCAATTCCCAGAGACAGG
>JAQBZS010000750.1 GCA_027622115.1 Planctomycetota bacterium
GGCGAACTGATCATCATGATCGTTTACTTGCCGATCCTCACTTTGGAAGGCATCGAGGGCAAACTGTTTCGGCCGATGGCGCTGACGGTCATCTTCGCGCTGGCTGGATCGATGGTGTTGTCGTTGACCTTGATGCCGGTCTTGGCCAGCTACCTGTTGCCAAAGCATTTGGAACAACGCGAGCCGTTGCTCATTCGATTGGCCAAACGGCTGTATCACCCGGTGCTGCGATTCACGATGCAGCAGAAGACGGCGGTGATTGGATTCGCGCTGTGCGTGCTGGTGTTGGCGTTCGGTTTCGTGGCTCCAAATCTTGGGTCCGAGTTCGTGCCGAAGCTGTCGGAGGGTTCGTTGGCGATCAACATCGTGCGATTGGCCGGCACCGAGTTGGACGAATCGATTCGCTACAACACGCAAATGGAACGCGCCATTTTGAAGGCGTTTCCAGATGAAGTGGTTCACACGTGGAGCCGTATCGGTTCGGCGGAAGTTGCGACCGACCCCATGGGTCTCGAACTGACCGACCTGTTCATCACGCTGCGGCCGCGCGACGAGTGGACGCGAGCCGACACACCGGCGGAACTGACGGAACTGATTCAACGTGAGTTGCGTGATCTGCCGGGTCAGCGGATCGCGATGACGCAGCCGATCGAGATGCGGATCAACGAGATGATCTCGGGCGTTCGCTCGGACGTGGCTGCGGTGCTGTACGGCGACGACTTCGACGTGATGGTCAAGCAGGCCCGGGAAATCGAACGCGTGCTGCAATCGATCGACGGCAGTGCGGACGTCGCCACCGAACAGGTGACCGGTCAGCCGGTGCTCGAAATCCGCGTCAAACAGGACGAAATTGCACGCTACGGCGTTCCGGCCGACACGGTGTTGAACCTCGTGGAATCGCTGGGATCGCTGAGAGTGGGCGAAGTGTTTCAGGGTCAACTGCGTTTTCCGTTGGTGATTCGTTTGCCGGAAGCGGCACGCGCCAACCCGGAAGTGATCGGTGCCATCCCCATTGCCACGGCGGCCGGCGAACAAATTCCACTTTCGCGGCTGGCATCCGTCACGGTTCGTGAAGGACCGTCGACCATCAAACGTGAGTGGTATCAACGACGCATTTCGATCACGGCCAACGTTCGCGGTCGCGACATGGGCGGTTTCGTCGCCGAAGCCAGAAGGAAGGTTGCGGACGAAGTTCAGTTGCCGCCCGGTAGATACCGCGTCGAATGGGGTGGCCAGTTCGAGAACCTCGAACGAGCCCGGAAGCGGTTGATGATCGTGGTTCCCGTGGCGCTCGTGCTGATCTTCAGTCTGCTCTACATCACGTACAACAACATCGTCGATGCGATCCGCGTCTTTACCGGCGTGCCGTTTGCATGGACGGGCGGCATCTTCGCGCTTTGGATTCGCGACATGCCGTTTTCGATCTCGGCGGCCGTCGGGTTCATCGCGTTGTCGGGAGTCGCGGTGCTCGACGACATGCTGTTGGTTTCGACGATTCAACGGCTCAGAAAACGCGGTCGCGGATTGGAAGAGGCCGTCGAAGAGGCGGCGCTCATGCGACTGCGGCCGGTCTTGATGACGACGCTCGTGGCGGCTTTCGGCTTTGTGCCGATGGCGTTCAACACGGGCATGGGCGCGGAAGTGCAACGTCCGCTCGCCACGGTGGTGATCGGCGGTGTCATCAGTGCGACGATTATGTCGTTGCTCGTTCTGCGAGTTCTGTACATGGTTTTCGCCGGTCCGATCGGCCACCGCGAAGAGCCGCATCGACCCGCGATTGAAGTACCGCCCGCGGAACGCGAAGCTGTTGGAGTCTGAGTACCAACGTCTCGAAAGACTCAAGGAGAACTGCGATGCCGATGAAACTGCGATGGAACGTATCACCGATCTTGTTGGCAGTGCTTGCCTGCATTGTCGGCTGCACGAGCGGCAGTGACGACACGGCATCCGGAACCGACAAGTCGGCGGCCGCGAAGTCCGACGAAGGAAAGGGTGCCCACAGCGGTTGGTGGTGCGTTGAACATGGAGTGCCCGAGGGCGAATGCTCGCGCTGCGATTCCAGTCTGATTGCCGGTTTCAAGGCGAAAGGTGATTGGTGCGAGAAGCACGACCTTCCCGAATCCCAGTGCTTCAAATGCGATCCCAAACGCGCCGAGAAATACATCGCCCGCTACGAAGCGAAATACGGCAAGAAGCCGCCCGAACCCACGGAATGATGGCGAAGTCTTCGGGCAATTTCTCGCTGCGCAGCGAAGATTGAAAATGCCAAACGGCGTCAAGCCGCCGCGATCCAAAACGCATTCACTTGGCGACGATCGGTGTTAGGCGGATTTGTCTTACGTCCATGACGGCGACTTTTGCTTTCTTGATCGCGCGGATGCGGAGTGTGTAGACACCTACGGTCGGCAGTTCGATTCGTCCAATGCGGCGGTCCTTGAAGTTTTGGAAATGACCGGTGTCTTCAACGGTGAAATTGACGGTCTGATCCGCCACGCTGACCGCGACATCGCTGCCGCCGTGGCCCTTCCCGCAACCTTGCAGAATGTTCAGATCGAATTGGCCGGCGCGTTCGGCATAAAAAGTCCACTCGCACCAGTCCTCCGCATTCGCCCAATAACCGACCGTGTTCTTGTGCGGTTGTGGTTCATATCGCAGTAGCTTGCCATGAGTCACGGCGTCATGAGCGGCCAACGTCACACTGCCACTGGCGGCCGACGAAACCACCCGCGGCAACGTCGGCAAATACGGTCGTCCGAGAGTCGGCACCACTATCGTGAGCGGTCGTGGTCGTTCGGTCTGTTTCGGCAACCCCAGGCTCCACGTTGTGAGGAGCGGTTTGACGTTCACTTCGCGCTTGGGGTCGCTTTTGACGAATGCCTTCCCAATTGGGGTGTTCCATCGAGGCACCTCAACCGCCGGCTTATCGGCCGTCATCACGTTCAATTCCAGTCGGTCGGCATACCAATCGATCGTGCCCCACTCGTGCTCGGTCGTCTTGGTTTTCGCCGGCGACTTCTTGAGGACTTGGGTCAGGAAGGCATCGATGTCGTCCACCATCGGCTCGAACCACGGATGCTGGTTCCAGCAGCCATGTCGGCCAAGACTGTAAACGTGGATGCCGGTTTCAATGCTGAGTGCCCTCAACTTGTCGCGGGTGCCGATGTTGCGTTGCGGTAAGTCGTATTGCCCCGTCATGAACAACATCGGCGCACTTGTTTTGGAGACGTGCGTGAACGGCGACGCCAGTTTGTACAACTCGGGCGCTTCATCGATGGTCTTGCCGAGCCACTTGTTTGAGTTCGAATCCGCGGGTTGCTTGCGAGATTTCTCGGCAACAGGGCCGGTGGCCAATTCCAAGGGACCGGCCAAGATCACGGCGGCCCTCAAGCGGCTCGAAACTTCCGGCTCGCTCTCGCTACGAATCGTTGCGACTTGGGAATCCGTCGCCATCAACCCCACCAAATGCCCGCCCGCCGAACCGCCGACCGCTCCGATTCGCTCGGGGTCGATGTTGAATCGCTTGGCGTTGGTCCGCACCCAACGAGTCGCGGCGTTGCAGTCCAGGATTGCGGCTGGAAACTTGGCTTCGCCTCCCAACCGATACTCGACGGCCGCAGTCGCATATCCGCGAGCGGCCAAGGCGTGCGCCAAACCGTGGAACTTATCCTTGCTCCGCTTCAGCCAACCGCCGCCGTGAATGACCATGATGGCGGGCACCGGTTTCGCAGCCTTGGGAACGAATAGATCAAGATGCATCTTTCGCTCGCCGTATTCAGCATAGACCAGGTCCAAATGCTGCGAGACACCTTTCGGCAACGAGGCTTCGACTCGGGCGATTTTGATCCCGCGTTTGTTCAACTGATCTCGAAGTTGTTGCGCGGTCGGCGCGTCTTCCGCGAATACGGCAACGACTGCCGGGATGCAAACCAACCACGATGCGACAAACGCCAATGTGTTCTTCATGGAATCGATCCGACGGAGTTGAATGGATGATGATGGATGCGGGAGCCTTTTCGAAGTCTATCGGATTCCATCGGGATTGGCCGGTTCGACGGTTACCGGCGATACCAACGACTTGGGCGATCCTTTGATTCTGGACGTTGATTTGACGTGTCTCCGAAGAACGTCGTGAGTTGAAGACTTGGGGGTCAGGCTTACGGTTTTTCAGCCACCCCCCAATCGAACGCCCGCCAAATCTGAAAACGTAAGCCTGGGCCCGGCCACCCATCAGTTTTCTCCGTGCGCTACCAAGGCCGAGATCTCAAAGCGTTGCTCGTGTTGCACTGGCCGCTTCTTGTAGTCTTCCGTTTTTGGCGACGTGGACTTCGTTGCTCCTCCAGAAATCTCACCCGCAGGTTTCACAGACACTCAGCGAGTTTCGAATTGTCAGTTCACTTTCGTTTTCATTTGGACGC
>JAQBZS010000751.1 GCA_027622115.1 Planctomycetota bacterium
CCGGCAACGCCAACGGTCGATGCCACCAGGAACGCGCGTCGGTTGAGTCCGGGGATCTGATGAGGATTGACCATTACTTTTTTTTGTCCGGTTCTTGTTCTCGACGTGGGATGAGTTTAGTCGCAGTTTACCGCCCAGCCGCAGGCGGCGGCTGTCTCGGACTCTTGCCGGCGCCTGCGGCTGGGCGGAAAACGAGTCACACGGTGCTTAACATCACTGCCTGCTTAACCAATAATGTCCACCACCGGCTCACCTCCATGAGCGATCAGTATCGGGCGGCCGCTGCGGTCGGGGACCGTCTGGTGCGGGTCGATGCCCATCAACTGATAAATCGTGGCGACGAAGTCGGCTGGTGAAACCCGGTTCGATGTTGGATAGGCACCAATCGCGTCGGTCGAGCCGTAGACCAATCCCTGCTTCACGCCACCTCCGAAGAGCAGACTGAAACCACATTGCGGCCAGTGATCGCGGCCTGCAGCCGCGTTAACCTTGGGCGATCGACCCATTTCACCCATGACGACAACCAATGTGGAATCCAGCAGCCCACGTGAATCGAGATCCTGCAGCAGCGCGGGAATCACCTGATCAAGCAGCGGCAGATTCAGGTTCTTCAACATGCCAAAATTGTTCGAATGCATGTCGTAGGCATGGCCGTAATGGTCGAAGATCTCCTGATGGACGCTGACGAACGGGACGCCGGATTCCACCAATCGTCGCGCCATGAGCAGGCTCGCGCCGACGAGATTGCGACCGTACGCTTCACGGATTTCAGCCGGTTCCAGATTCAGATCGAAGGCATCGCGCGTGCGGCCGGATGTCAGCAACAGGAAGGCTCGCCGTTGAGCGTCACTCATTGAGTCCACAGCTCGCGACGATTGCCTGCTCGCAAATTCGACATCGATCTGCGAAACCAAAGACCGTCGGCGATCGAGTCGCTCCACGGTCATGTCCTGGAGTGAATCGGCCGTAGGAGGAAACGGCTCCCCCAGGGGCATCACGGGATCGTAGTCGTTGAATTTCGGCTCGCGAGCGAAGGTCGGCTTGCAGAGCGTGAACAACGGGTCGTACTGCTTGCCCAGGAATCCACCATACGGCCCGCGACGACGATGCCCCTTTTGCCCCGATCCGGGAAAGCATGGCATGCAGACAGCCCCAGGCAGGTCGCTCGGCCCCAGTCCCAGGTACTGGCAGATCGCACCGATATCCGGCGGATCGGTCGGCATCGCCTGAGCCGCGGGATTGCCATCCGTGAAGCCGGTCATGAACGGCAGCGGATCGTGGGAGTTGAACATGTGGCTGAACGTGCGAATCAATGTCCCGCGGTGCATCCACTGCGAAAGCTTCGGCAGATGCTCACAAATTGACAAACCGGGGACTGATGTCGAAATGGGACTGAACTCGCCGCGGATCTCAAGCGCAGCCTCGGGCTTCATATCGAACATGTCGATATGCGATGGGCCTCCCAGGAGATTGAACATGATCACGGACTTCGCCGGGCCACGGCTTTCGCCGACAGCCTTCGCGGCCTGAGCGGTTCGCGACCAGTTCAAACCGCTGAACAACGACAGTCCGCCCACGCGCATTAGTTCACGCCGTGAGACGCCATCGCACAATCTCTTCTCGGAGCCAAGAACTCGCAACATGTCTAGTTTCCCGTTGCCGTCTTCGAATCGACTTTGGCAGTTTCACTCGCCGCATCCAGAGTCGCACGAATCTGAACTCGAATCATCGCACGCGCTCGTTCCACATCGCGTTCGCGCATCGCATCAAGCAGCTCGCGATGCTCCCAACAAATGCGCTCGGCTGAAGCCGAAGACGGCTTTGAACGCGGCATCGTCTGGAAGAACTGCACCAGGACCTGCTGCATGCCGGCGATCAGTCGCGATCCGGTCATCTCAAGAATCAATGAGTGAAACTTCACGTCCAGCTCGACTGTGCGAGACGACTGCATGTCTTCCTGAACCGCCTGCTCAAGCTCCCGCTCGATCTTTCCGAGCCGTTCGATTTGCTCATCAGTGGCAGCACGAATCGCCAGTTCAATGGACCCGACTTCGAGCGCGTAACGAAGCTGAGCGAGATCCCGCCAATCGTCAGGCGACGTCATCAGCGAAGGCAAACTGTTCTGAAAAAGTCGCAGCGGGTCAGGGCAGCGGACAATCAACCCCTTCCGCTTGCGTCCTTCCAGAATCCCCAGCGCCTGCAATCGACTGACCGCTTCGCGAGTGACAGTCCGCGACGTACCATATTCCGCAGCGAGCTGAGCCTCGGTCATGAAGAACGAGCCGTCGGCCAACTGCTCCGTCTGAATTCGTTGGCGAATCTTTCGAGCGAGCGCTCGGACTTGAGTCGCGGGACGGGAATTGCGTGAAGTTTTCTCTAAAGTGACCATTTAATCTTGTCTCCGCCCGAAAATTTTATCGCCACAAGGTTCATCTTGTCAATAAACAGGATTTAATCCCGGAATGGAATTGTACTATTTTCGGGGATCACGTCAGCCGAGCGAAGCCTGTGTGACGAACCGGGACTCCAATTGACTGAAGTCGTTGCAGCACGTCCCCCTCGCGAATCGCGTCCGCCAGTTCGGCAAAAGTCGGTTCCAGTGCGGCAAAGTACTGAGTGACGTGATGCTCCTTGTGGGCATAACTGGGATAAAAACCGCTGCCAGTGAGGAATCCTCGATCGAGCATCCGCGCCGTGAGGAGTGTCCCCAACGCGGTCGCTTGTTCATGTTCGAAGCTCAGGCCGAGCAAGGCCGCGTGCCCGGAAATTTTCACCGGCACTGCGTATCGCTGTCCCAGAAACTTCCAGCCGTCACGCATCAGACCGCCGATGTGACTGGTATGAGCCGCGATGTTGACGTCTCGCAGCTTTCGAATCGTCGCCAGCGCGGCGGTCGGACCAACGGCTTCGGTCCAGTACGTGCTCGATATGAACGACGTTTGCGCAGCCTCCATGACTCGACGCCGACCGATGATCGCGGCCATCGGGTGACCATTCCCAAGAGCTTTGGCAAACACTGCTATGTCCGGCATCACTCCGTACTTCAGATGCACACCGCCCAGATGCATTCGCCAGCCGGACGAGATTTCGTCAAAGATCAGTGTCGCACCGCAGCGGTCGCACAGTTCACGAACACCTTCCAGAAAACCCGGCTCGGGGTCGGTGGATCGTGTCGGTTCCATCACCACAGCCGCCAGCTCGCTGCCGTGACGAGTGACCAGTTGCTCCAGTTCCTGCAGCCGATTGTAAGTAAACGGGAGTGCTGTCCCGGCCAGTCCGCGCGGCACGCCGTTCGGTGCCAGGCCCGGCAACAAGTGACCCTGCAATCCGTCCGTCGCGCCGGCGGGATTCACATTTGCTGCAAGATACCAGGCGGACCACCCGGGATAACCACAAAATGCGATCTTGTCCCGACCCGTCGCCGCGCGAGCGATACGGACTGCCACCGACATCGACTCACCACCGGAACGCGCGTAGCGAACCTGCTCGGCCCACGGATGCAGTTCGATCAGCAGTTCCGCCAACTCGACTTCCTCGGCCGCATTCAGAGTCGACATCGAGCCGAGCGCGACGCGACGCTGAACGGCCTCTGTGACGTCGGGATCGGCGAATCCCAGCAAACAGGAACCGATTCCCGAGGTCGTCATGTCGATGAATCGTCGCCCGTCGAGATCGATCACTTCGCAGCCACGAGCTTCGCGCGCATACGTGGGCCACAGTCCGGGTGCGAACATCTCCGGTCGCTTGCTGAGCAGTTGAGTTCCGCCTGGAATAAGTTGCTTCGCGCGGGCATAGGTGGCTTGTGATCGCTCACCGACGAGCAGTCCCGGTGCAGCATCATCGCCGAAGCGTACACCGAATGCGGCGACCGCGTTTCGCCAGAAGAGGTTCTGGATGTCGTCTTTGGACCACTGCGCAATTTCCGCCGCGTGCTTCATCGACAGCAACTGTTCATAGATCGCCAGAATCGGTCGGCCATCGCAGTGCGGAAACTGCAGGTCGAAGCGGTTGACATCCACATACTGCCACGCACGCCCCATCGCGGCGTACTGGCCATGAAAATACATCGCATCGACGCCGTCCGAGCCGTACAGGATGCGACGTTGATTCTCCCGCGAGAACAACGTGATCAGCGGCCTGACGTCGGTCACAGCCGAGACGTCGTACCAGATGTTCGACATGTCGCGCAGTTGATCGATCGCCTTGCGGATCGGCCAATACGTAAAGCTGCGGGCACAATGAGCCAGAATCCACTTGACGTTCGGATACCGGTTTCCTGTGAACTCGCGCAAATCGTTCAGATTGAACTCGTCCGCACAGCCATGAAACCGGGAAAGGTGCATTGTGACCCACAGTCCCAGTTCATTCGCCAGTTCCAACTGTTCATGCGGCAGAAACTCGTGAATCC
>JAQBZS010000752.1 GCA_027622115.1 Planctomycetota bacterium
GAAAACGCTTGCTGTATAGACTCAAACCGCTGTCCGCGAATCGGGCTCGGCTATTTAGGCGTGTCGGATTTAGTGGCTCCGCTACAATCGAGATTACGCCCCGTCTGCTTGCCTCGGGCAAACAGCGAGCCAAAAGCAATGAATTGGAAAAATTACCATCCGCGATTTTCGCGGAATCACGTATCGAGAATGACTTCACCGACGACTTGGGGCGAGTGCGCAGGATCGCCCCCATCGCCGGACCAAATACATCGGGTAAGACTTCGCATCTTAGATGCGATATCGCTTTGCCTGATGCCCGTCACGGAGATGTTGGACTTGCCTGCCATTACTCTGCCGTTCGCCGCGATTGTTCGCCGAAGCGCGATTCAGGCCAAGGCTTCATGCACGGTACAGTTCTCGCAAGAAGAAATCGACGGGTTGAAAGACATCGCCGAGAAAACGAACCCAACTTACGCGAACCTCATTCCCAACACTCAACGGGTCACGGTGAATTGAGAATACACCGACAAGTGCGATCCAATCGACGGCTGGACGCCCTTCAGGGACGGATGCTGACGCAACGCAACATTTGCGGTCTCGCGATACGGATTTCACGAATCGAGAAAGAACTCTTGAACATCTGGGGGTTTCCTGCCCGGACGGCGTTTATGGTTTTCAAGGTTTGAGCAGTGGTCGTCCGGGGTCAATGCATTTGTCATTAGTTATTTGTCATTAGTCATCTGTCATCGGGCCGGCCGGCAAATGGCAAATGGCAAATGGCAAATGACAATTGACAATTGACAATTGACAAATAACTAATGACAAATCCCCCCCCATGCCCCGTGCCGGTTCATGCACGCCCAAATCTGGGTCATCAAACGGACATCGGGAATTCATAGCCGCTCCTGAAGCAACCGCTCCATGAACGCGATGCCGGTCGTCTCGCAATCGAATTCCCCGTCGAGTTGCGCTTCAAAACACTCCGCCAGGACTTCACCAAACCAGACATCCGGCTTGTGACCCAGCGCGATCAGGTGCCGGCCCATCATGATGGGTCTTGGGCGGTTGCGCTCGACATCCAATTCGCGGGCCTGGCGTTGAATCTCGATCACCGCTTCCGGTAGTCCACCAGGCAACGGCGGGCGACCGTTCATGTCGGCTTCGATCAGTCGTGCCAATTGTTCGACGGTGGCTCTGCCCAGCCGGTTGGCGAGACGACGAACGGTGCGAGGCGTGGTGTCGTGCCGCGCATGGACGAGGTGTTCGGCGACGAGCGGCTCAATGACTTCAACGACCGCTTCCGGACATCCGATCGATTCGAGGAACGAGCGCGACAGCGGCACGCCGGCCTCGCAGTGGCCCCGCGCCCGCCAGTGACCGTCAATGAATTCTGTCGTCGTGGCTTTACCCAGATCGTGACACAGTGCGGCGAAGAGCAGGACGGTCCGCTCGAAGTCGTCGAGATCTTCTCGCGTGGCGATCTCGGCCGCCGCATCGCAGACCAGCAAAGTGTGCGTCCAGACGTCGCCTTCCGGATGCCATTCGGGGTCTTGCGGGACGCCGGGCAACGCCGACAGTTCGGGATACAACTCAAGCCAACTGACGGCGCGAAGTGCATCCAGTCCGCGGCTCGGTATCACGCTGCGAGTCGCCCACTTGTGCCACTCGCCCCACACGCGTTCCGCAGCCAGCGATCCGTATTCGTCGCGCAGCGAACTCGCCAGTTCCGCAGTGAATTCGTCGAAGCGCATATCCAGACGCGCGGCAAACTGCATGCCTCGCAGGACACGCAGCGGATCTTCAGCGAAGTGAGGACTCGTCGCCCGCAGCACGCCGGCTTTCAGGTCGTCCTGTCCGCCGTAGGGATCGAGCAGTTCCCCGCTGGTGGCACAGCGATAAATTGCGTTGATCGTGAAGTCCCGGCGGGCGGCGGCTTCGGCGACGGTCATCGTGTGATCGACTTCCACTTGAAAGCCGCGATGTCCCTGTCCGGTCTTGTTCTCGCGGCGAGGCAGCGTGAAGTCGTAATCCGCGCCGTCCGGCGTGCGGAGTTTGATGACGCCGAACGAAACGCCGACTTCATCCACGCGACCGAACTCGCGGAGCACGGTCGTGAGGCGGTGCGCATCGAGATTGAAGACCTCGACATCCAGATCCTTGCACTCAAGCCCGAGCATCTGGTCCCGCACGCAACCACCCACAAACCAGGCTCGTCCTCCGGAATGAGTGATCGATTGGATGATTGAAGTCAGCATGTTTTAAACCCCGTGGATGTGACCCGAATCGGAAACACACAACCATGCGAGAATACTTTTCCTCGCGAGACTCGCTGTTTTCCGCAGTGCAGAGGCGTAGAACCTGTTCGGCCCATTTTCCGGCTGTCATGACATCTCCTTTTCTCAATTTCTTCTGACGCGCATCGTCACCGAATCCGCGGATCCCAGACGGCCTCACGCTTCCCAGACGGCGCGCGAGCCCTCAAGGATCGCGTGAATCTCGCGAAGTTTCCGGACGGCGGCATCGACATTGACCACGCAGTCATCAAGCCGTCCGTAGTGTTCTTCGAGGCAGATCAGCAACAGGTCGCGGATTCCCGGCTCATCAGGTCCTGCCGGCAGTGTGGAGTCGTGATACTGCTTTTCGAGCTGATGCTCCTTGTCCGCCGCCCAGCGGAAGATGTCGTCTTCGGAGACTTCTCCGCGACGAATGGCTTTCAGATGTTCGCGATTCCGCCGCAGGTCGATATCGCGTTCAACGAGAATCTGCTCGCACTCATCCAGCAGTCGGACGACGTGATAAGCGAACTTCACGTCGTAGCCGAATTCCTCGCGGATGGCCTTGCGTTTGCCAGTCGGCTCTTTGCTCCGCATTTTGTGCAGGTGCGAAAACGCATAGCCTTTGAACCGAGGCCAACAGCCTTTGTGAAGAAACTGCTTCCGCCGCTCCCGAACCAACGTTCCGACGCGGGTGATGTGCAGCACACAGTCCTGTGCGGTGAACAGGGAATCAATCATGTTCGGATTGCAGTCCATGCACATCGAGAGGTACTTCACGATGCTGTAGATGGACAGGTCGTACTCGCAGCCCTTGCCGCCGAGTGCCGATTCATCGCGAATGTGTGCCTGCTGGAAATGTTCGAAGCGCTCGCGCTGCGTTCCGAAGCCGGGAATCTCGCCAGCCAGGTGAGGAAAGACCTGGTCTTTCGGCGGGACGCAGAAGCCGTACACATCGTGGTCTGAATCGTCGTTGGCGACGCCGTAGGCAATCGAACCCATCAGCGTTTCGTACATGACGTTCGTTGGCAAAAACGACGGTGGTCGGATCAGACCCCGCTCGGTCAGTTGTTGAGTCACGCTGGCCATGAATTGCAAATCCGGATTGAGGTTAAGTCGGTCTTGATGCCGTGCGCCACCATGACGATGAGCCGCCCACAGCACCGATGCCGTCAGTTGTCGGCCATCATCAGCACTCAGTTTGATGGATTCGAACACGTGCGCCGATCCAGCGGGTGATCGAGAATGCCCTCGTCGGGAGCGCGTTGCAGATTCTGCACCCCGTCCGCGCTGCGAGCCGTGCGGAAGACGTGTTCGACGTCGCGAGCGGCCTGGCTGCCGGATTCCCGCAGCAGGCCGGTTCGCATCACAGACTCGAGCCAATTGCCAGATGCGGAGATGTGTGGGAGTGATGTCATCTTGACTTTCCCCTCTTCGTTTCGAAGTTCCGTGTCACCGCAAACGAAAAAAGCCGACGTGACGGAACACCCGTAGGCATCCCATCACGTCGGCTTACTCATTAACTCGCGTCCCAGCCTGAATCTCACTGAGACCGGCCGGATTGCGTTTTATTTAGTCATCCGATTCATCAACTGAGGCGGCCTTCAACGTTTGATGCGCCCCACTTTCGTGCGTAAAGCTGCCATCCTTGAGGTTCGCGAACTTCCACCCGCCGAGCATCCCGCCGCATTGGCTCGGATAGCCGCGTTGGCAGTTGTCGCACCGCCACACGCTGGCCGATTTTGATCAATTCAGCCAGCGGAGGCTCCTCGTTTTGGCACCGCGACTCGTTGAACAACCTTCACGAACACGAACACGCGATTACGAACAGGACTGGTGATGTGGATGGTTCCGAGTCACCGCAAACGAAAAAAGCCGACGTGATGGAACACCCGGAGGTATCCCACCACGTCGGCTTACTCACTAACTCGCCTCCCGGCCTTGATCTCATTGAGACCAGCCGGGTGGCGCTTTATTCAGTCTTCCGATTCATCCAAGCTGGTGCAAACGGTCGACGCTTTTTCTAGCCCGTGACGTCCGGCGAATTGGGGAATCCCAATTGTCGCCAAAACGGAGTCAAGCTGGCGTCACTATAGACGGCCCAGGAACTGCCATCGCTGGTTTCCGTCATGATGGCGCTCACGCCGCCTC
>JAQBZS010000753.1 GCA_027622115.1 Planctomycetota bacterium
TGAAACGCACGCATTTGCTCTTTGCTGACGCGTTCGGGGCGTTTGAAATCGTAGACGCTGATCTGCGAGTGCGGATCGTTGGATCGTCTGGGCGCGTCGGTCGGTGCCTGCGGCGATCCAGGTTCGAGTGCCGCGAGCAGCGATTCGACTTCAGTCTGACTCAGTACATCGCTCATCCTTGAACTCCCGCGCGAACGACAAGGCCGTTGCGCCGATCGAAATCCGTTTCGAACTGGCTCATTTCAGTTGCCCGTTTCCATGCACCACAAACTTATAGCTGGTTAACTCGCGCAAGCCACACGGACCACGTGCGTGAAACTTGTCGGTGCTGATGCCGATTTCCGCACCCAGCCCCAATTCGTTGCCGTCATTGAATCGAGTGCTGGCATTCACCATCACGGCTGCGGAATCCACGCGCGCACAAAACGCTTCAGTCGCCGGCAGATCGTTGGACACAATCGAATCCGTGTGGTGCGAGCCGTATTTGTTGATGTGATCAATGGCTGCGTGGACGTCATCCACGACTTTCACCGACAGAATCAGGTCGAGGTATTCCGTCGCGAAGTCTTGCTCGGTCGCTCGAATTGAGCCCGGCATCAGCGGTTGCGAGCGTTCACAGCAACGCAGTTCAACGCCCTGCTCCTGCAACGCCTTGGACACTCGCGGCAGGAACCGGTCCGCGATCGCCGCATCGACGAGCAATGATTCGGCCGTGTTGCAAACCCCGGTGCGTTGGCACTTGCTGTTGACGATGATTCGTTCACCCATGTCAAAATCGGCACCGCGATCCACATACACGTGGCAGATTCCGTCGAAGTGCTTGATCACCGGCATCGTGGCTTCCGCCGACACACGTTCGATCAGCGACTTTCCGCCGCGGGGGATGGCCACATCGATCAAGCCGCTTTGCGCGAGGAAATACCCAACAGCATCTCGATCCGTCGTATTCACCAGTTGCACGGCGGTCGGTGGCAGGCCAACGTCCGTCAATGCTTCGGTGAGTAACGCATGCAGGGCGTGATTGCTGTGAAACGCTTCCTTGCCGCCTCGCAGGATGACGGCGTTGCCGCTTTTGACACACAACGCGGCGGCATCCACGGTGACATTGGGTCGGGACTCATAGATGAAGAACACCACGCCCATGGGCACTCGGATGCGTCTCACGTTGAGTCCGTTCGGACGCACGCTGCTGTCAATGACTTCGCCGATCGGGTCCGCCAACATTACGATCTCTTCCGCAGCCGCCGCGATGGCCTCGATACGTTCCGGAGTCAGTCGCAGTCGGTCGATCATGGCCGCCGACAAGCCGAATTCGTCCGCCCTCGTGATGTCTTGCTGGTTGGCATCAATGAGTTGTGATTGCCGCGCACGCAGCAATTCCGCCGTGCGTTTGAGCCACGCGTTCTTGGTGGCTCCACTGGCCGTGGTCAGCAATTGCGATGCAGTCCGTGCGTCTCGTGAGACCTGGCGGACGTAAGTTTCAAGGTCATTCATGTCTGAGTTCTTGTCATGCTTCGGGGTCAGGCTTACGTTTTTCAGATTTGGCGGCGATTCGACTCTGTCTACACGCAGTACGCGAAGCCGCCAAATCTGAAAACCGTAAGCCTGACGCCCCAGTCCCCAAACCGCTCGCGTACGCAGTCAGACGGTGGTTTCGCACAGTGGCGACGTTTAGTTCTTGGCCGCACGCCGCGTCGTTTAACCGCCAGTCGACGAATATGTACGCGTGCCGACGACCACAAACACGCGTTCGCCTTCGGACGGTTAAACGAGCGAGAGACTTCCAGTTCTTAAATCGAATGCCGTCAAAAGCAACGGATTACCGGGTTTCAGCGGCAAATGTCTAGTCGTTCCACCGGCTCACGGACAACCCCAGATTAGCGAGACGCGACGTTCATTCGTCGCCTGCATCCACGAGCTTCCGGACATCGTCCGGGATACGGCGAATACTGCCGGATCGATCCACGCAGGCCAACGTTGTCTTCGCCGTGGCAATGAGCGTGTTGTCTCGTTTGAGGACATATTCGTGCATGAACTTGGCCGGCGAGATCGATGCAACTTGTGTTGTGAGCGTCAACAAGTCGTCAAACCGAGCCGGCGACGCATATCGGATTTCCAGCTTCACCACGACCAAGAACAGCCCACCTTCCTCGACGGCCCGATAGTCACCGCCCAAAGCGCGGTTGAGTTCAATGCGACCGTTCTCGAAATAGTTGACGTAGCTCCCGTGATGCAGGAACCCCATCGCATCCGTTTCGCTGTAGCGGACTCGAATTTGGATTTCGTGTTCAACCATTGACTCAACCATGCGGCGACTACTTCAAGCGTTCTTGAACCCAACCCACCAATCCCTTGATCGGAATCCGATCCTGTTTCAACGAATCGCGATCGCGAACCGTCACGCAGCCGTCCGTCGCGGTTTCGCCGTCGATGGTCATGCAAAACGGAGTGCCGATTTCGTCTTGCCGACGGTATCTGCGTCCGATCGCCGCCTGTTGGTCGTACACCGCATTGATCCCTGCCGCTTTGAAATCTCGATAGATCGCTTGTGCCGTTTCCGGCATGCCTTCCTTCTTGATCAACGGCAACACGGCGACTTTGATCGGAGCCAAGCGAGGATCCAATTTCATCAGAACCCGCTTCTGCATCTTGCCGTGTTCGTCGGGTTGTTCGTCCTCGGTGTACGCTTCGCAGATGAAGGCCAAAGTCGCCCGATCCGCTCCGGCGGCCGGCTCAATCACATGCGGAATAAACCGCTCGCGAGTTTGATCGTCAAAGTACGACAAATCCTTGCCGCTGCCGCGATACTTGGGCTGACCGTGTTCGTCCTGTTCGACAACCAGGCATCCGTTGGCGTCGGCGACCAGTTTGCCCTCCATGTGTGATCGCAGGTCAAAGTCGCCTCGGTGTGCAATGCCTTCCAACTCGCCGTATTCGCCTTCCGCAAGAAACGGGAATGCGTATTCGACGTCGGCAGTGCCGATGGAATAATGAGCCAGTTCTTCCTGTGTGTGGTCGCGAAGAATCAACTTGGAATCGCTGATCCCCAAATTCTTGTACCAGGCGAATCGGCGGTCGCGCCAATAGGTATACCACTGCTGCGACTCGCCGGGATGGCAGAAGAATTCCATCTCCATCTGTTCAAACTCGCGAGATCGAAACGTGAAATTGCGAGGCGTGATTTCATTGCGAAAACTCTTGCCGACCTGAGCGATGCCGAACGGGACTTTCACGCGACTGCTGTCCACGACGTTCTTGAAATTGACGAACATGCCCTGGGCGGTTTCCGGGCGCAGAAACGCCGCATCGTCTTCCGTGCCGAGTGCCCCGACAATTGTTTTGAACATCAAGTTGAATTCGCGCGGCTCGGTGAGCGGGCCGCGACACGAGGAATTCGGACAGCGGGGAATCAAGTGCTCGGCAATCTCGCCCGAATCCTCGGACGGCTGAAGCGACGCCGTGTAGTTTGCCAACGTCATGGGAGCCGCATCGACGGAAATTTCGCCTTCGCATCGCTCCCTGACCGACTTGGCGAGTTTCTTGTCACCGGCGCCCGACCAGTCGAATTCGTCGGAACCCGGCATGAATCCCCACGCGGCTAGCGGCGTGCCGTCGTCGGACCGGGCCACTTTGATTCGCAAATGATCGGCGCGATACCGAGCCCGACATTCGCGGCAATCGACTCGCATGTCGTTGAACAAGTCAAAATGCCCGGAGCACTTCCAGACTCGCGGATGCATGATGAGCGCCGTTTCGATACCGACCATCGAAAACGCTTTGGGCGTGCCTTCCAAAACCGTCAGTTCGTCGTGCGACGCCACCATGTCGTGATACCAGGCATTTCGCACGTTGCGTTTCAATTCGGTGCCAAGCGGCCCGTAATCCCAGAAACCGTTCTGTCCGCCGTAGATCTCCGAATTCTGAAAAATGATGCCTCGCCGCTTGCAGAGCGAGACGATTTGGTCCATCACATTGTCACTCATTGGTCACTTCCTAGATCGACAGTATTCGCCAATCGTCGCGAATTGGCAGCCTCGTTGGACGCGGGATTCTGGAGATTCGCCCTTCAAAAGTCCACGGGCACTTAAAGCCCCCTCAAAGGAACGGATGGGAGCGTTTCCGTTTTGTACGTGGAGGAAGTTCGGTAGGGCCGATCGGAAATGCGAATTGGCCGCCGCAATTTGCCGCGATAGGATGACTGTCGGCCTGCCGATCCGACTGGTTCAACGTTTGTGTACTTTGAGGTTTGAGCTTTGCCATGAATCCCACCACGCAGTTGGAGCAATACCAATCACAAACGCCCGATCCCCCAACATCGCAAGTGTCACGCGAAGCACCCGAGGACCTTCTCGACTGCCCCTACGGTCGACGCTACATCCGCCGAGTCACTGACGAC
>JAQBZS010000754.1 GCA_027622115.1 Planctomycetota bacterium
AGGTTGTGGTGATCCCGGACAACATCCGCGACCTCGCATCACTGGCCCCCACGATCGACGAACTGCGATCCAACAACACGCCGTTTCGCATCGACCCCATCATCGAGCCGATTGGATTCGGATTCGCGGCATCGTTGTCTCGTTATTTCGAATGCCGACGACGATGGCCCGACGCCGAGATGCTGATGGGGATCGGCAATCTGACGGAACTGTCGGAAGTCGATTCGTCCGGCATGAATTTGGTGTTCGCGGCCATTTGTCAGGAACTCGGCATCCACAGCATCTTGACCACGGAAGTCATTAACTGGTGTCGCTCGGCGGTTGCCGAGTTCGATGTCGCGCGGCGTTTGGCGCGTCACGCGATCACGAATCGCGTGCTGCCGAAACACGTGGATTCGCGACTGGTCATGCTACGAGACTCGCGGGTGATCCAGCGATCCGAAGACGAACTGGTCCAGCTTCAGTCGCAACTGACCGACCCCAACTTCCGCGTCTTCGCTGCATTGGGCGAAATCCATGTCATGAATCGAGACGGCTATTGGCACGACGCCGATCCCTATGCCCTGTTCGATCAAGTGCTTGCCGAAACAAAGGCTCCGGACGCCACGCACGCGTTCTATCTTGGCTACGAGTTATCCAAGGCCCGCACGGCACTGACACTCGGAAAAAACTACGTGCAAGATCAGGCGCTCGATTGGGGTTTGCTGACCGTTGACGAGGTCAGCGCTCATGAACGCCGGAAGTTGTGTTGATTGAACGACCGGAGGAGCGATGAAACTACACGGGGCGATGGTTTCGCGTCGTGAGCACTGCAATGATTGCTGGAACGATTCACGGATCTGCGTTTCTTGTTTAACCGGTAGCCGCAAGCGCACGCGTGTCCGAGCGTGAATTGACGTCGATCGACGCGTATGCCTGCGGCTGACGGTTAAACGAGGGATCCGTGCGTAACGAGATTTAGACCACAAGCTGCCTACAATCCCAGGACATCCCCATGCTGAAATCAACTCGTTTGCGCTTGTGTGTCGTGGCGTCGGTCTTCTTGGCCGTCGATCCGATTGTCGTTTCGGCATCTCCGGAAAAACTGGCGGACGGATTGCGACCGTTCTTGTCGGTACTCTCCGGCGAGCAAAAGCGCTTTGAGCTAAACGGTTCCGCGGAAGTCATCATCGACCGCAAGCCGCAAACAATTTCCTTGCGGCTGATTCGATTCGATGACGAGCAGTTTGACCTCGATCTCACTCACCAAGACTACGCCGTGCGGATTCGGCGTCGAACCGATCTCACGGCGTTTGAGTTGCCGAAACATGGAGTCGTCTTCGTGGGGCACGGCATGGTTTCCAAGTCGGACTGCATTCAGCCGCAAGGAATCGTCAAACGGCTCGTCAGCCCCGCGTCGCAGGCTGCGGCGGTTGTGGATCTTGTGATTCACGCTACGCCGGACTCACTGGCACAAGTGCTAACAACCTTGCTGGAAGTCCGCTTTGACGCAAAAAGCGGTCGTTGGTCGAAGGGCGACACGGCTTGGAACTTCCCCGCACCCGGCAAGCTCGAACTCGCGATTGCGAAATCGCGGGTTACGCTCGGCATTTCCCAGAGCGTGCCCAAACCAGTCAGCGCCGACGCTTGGCCGGACTCGAAGGTGGTTGCGATTGACCGAGCGGAGTTGGAACGCACGTTGGCTCGCGGCGTGCGGCGTGCCGGCGAGATCCTTGCGCCATCGACTGCTTTGAAGAATCCCGCGCAGTCAAATCGCAAAGTCGACAACGGCGAGTTGCGATGGATCGGCGGTCAGCGAGTGGCCTTGTTGCAGGGGTCGCCGGAAGAAATTGGACGTGCCCACGGCGAATTGCTGGCGGTAGAATCGCGACGCTGTATCGATTCCGTGCTGTACACGTTCGCCATCGCACAGGCAATTCGAACGGGACGCTGGTTCCGCCACGATCTGGACCTTGCGTACGAACGGCTGGCTCCTCACATCCCCGAACGTCACAAGGTCGAGACGCGGGCGATGGCCCGGTCATTGGGAATCGATCCGAAGGTGGCGGAATCGCTCAATGTGTTTCCCGAGTTGTTTCATTGCTCCGGTTTCGCGGTCTTCGGCAAGGCGACCACCGACGGCAAGCTCTATCACGGACGCGTCTTGGATTACATGACCACCATCGGCCTGCAGGATTCGGCCACGACGTTCATCGTCAAACCGGACGGCAAGATTCCGTTTGCCAACGTCGGCTATGCGGGATTCATCGGCAGCGTGAGCGGCATGAACGCTCGGCAAATATCGTTGGGTGAAATGGGCGGTCGCGGTGAAGGAAAATGGGACGGCGTTCCAATGGCCACGCTGATGCGGCGAGCACTCGAAGAATGCGAAACACTGGACGAGGTGATGAATCTGTGGAAGAACAATCCGCGAACTTGCGAGTACTACTACGTCTTCGCCGACGGCAAGACGAATCGCGCGGTCGGCGTGGCGGCATTTCCGGAATCGGTCGAGTTCGTGTTTCCCGGCCAGGCCGATCCGCGATTGGGCGAGGGGATCGTGGATGCGGTCGTGTTGTCCGCCGACGCACGCCTGAAGACATTGCGCGAGCGAGTCCAAGCGAAACATGGTCGGATCGACGTGGAAACCGCAAAGTGGTTGATGAGTCGTCCGGTGGCGATGCAGTCCAATCTGCACAAAGTGTTGTTTGTTCCCGCGGACGGAGTCCTCTACGTCGCAAACGCCGACCACAAACGGCCTGCCGCCGAACGGCCATATGTTCGGCTCGACCTCAATGAGTTGATCGGCACCATGACGAACGCGCGAGCTGCGGACGATTGATGTGGGACGCCTGCTCAACAAAGTTCAAGTCGGTAATCGCTTCCACCGGATCGCCGTGGCCGATGACGATGTCCGTCGCCGCCGACACGACCGACAAATCCACGTTCAACACCCGGCTGGAAACGCTCGGAAGCAGTTTCAGAATGGCTCCAAAGTCATCCATGTGCGTCGCCACAAGATCCTTGAGCGTTGCATCAAACGGTAGTGGCATGGATCCGCCCCGGTCGACAGGGTAAGCCGGTTAGCCCGTCGAACCTGCAGCCGGGCTTTCGAGTTGCTCAAGAGATCGCCGTGCTCGTCGCCGAGACAGAAAGTGCGGCGATGGCGACCAGCGTTCCGCCATGCGTTGCAACCAAGTGGTTTGCTCCAGGCCGGTGAACATCTTGGCCGGCAGCATTTGCAACAAGACCGGCAGCAGAATCAAGTCTCCCACCACGGCTGCCATCAACATTGAAAACATCAGGTAGCCGAAGCGGGCCGTGGGCGCGAACTCGCTGAACATCAACGCCACCATGCCGCAACCCGTGATGACCGCCGCGAAAAAGATCGGCTCGCCCGTTTGCAGCAAGGCACGCCGCGCCGCGACCGCCGAATCCCGCTTGAGCTTGACGCTTTGTTGATAGCGGACCAGGAAATGGAACGTCCCGTCCACCGCCAAACCCAGGGCGATACTGCCGGTCATCGTCATGCCGATATCGATCGGAATTCCCAGCCAACCCAACAATCCAAACACGACCAGGATCGGCGTCAGGTTCGGAATCATCGCCACCAAACCGATTCCAAGCGATCTCAGGGCGACGATCATCACGCCGGTAATGATCACAAACGCCCAAGTAAAGCTCTCCCAGAATCCCGTGAATATGGCACCTTGGGCTCGGTCCAAGAGAGGCGTGATGCCGGTGAACGTGATCGGGGCATCGGCCGTCAACGCCACAAGATCATTGAGAACTTCTTCGCGAGTCTGCGTGTGATTCGGGTTCAGTCGCGTCGAAATCCGCCACAGCCGTTGGCCTTCCGCAACGTAATCGCTGTTGCCCGTATTCTTTTGGGCCTGTCGCAGCGTGCTCATGGTCTCCATCGCGCCGCCGTCGAATTCGCTGGGCAAGAAGTCGGCAACCGAGATCGCGTGGCGAACGGCGACATGATTTTCCAAACGAGCTTGGACCTCGCGGACGATTTGCAGGCGGTCAACAAACGGCTTGTCGGACTTTCCGAAATCGACAACCCCTTCGATCGAGCTGGAGTTGGTCAAGTCGCGTTCGATCAATTCCACGTCCTGACGCACCTTGCCGTGGACGGGCAAAAAGTCCAACGGATCAATGTGCGAATCCAACCATACCAGTCCCACGCCGCAGGCCGTGATCATTCCCAGCGACGAACACGCGACTCGCTTGGGATGATCCAACAACCAATTGGCCGCGCGAACAAACCATTCGACCGAGTGCTGACCTGGCTCGGACTTTCGGATCGGCAGCATCGTCAAGATGGCTGGCGTCAAACCCAGGCCGGTCAACAGCGCCACGAACGACCCCATCGCTGCCGCATAACCAAAATGCCGGACGGGAGCCATTT
>JAQBZS010000755.1 GCA_027622115.1 Planctomycetota bacterium
TGTGTCATGAACGACCAATGCGACCCGAGGCCGCCGGCGGGGTGATTCCCCGTGAAGACGGCTTCCGAAACTTCCGATTTTGGTGAGTGGATGAGTTTGTCAGGAGCGTCCACCAAACGGAGGTTGCGCAGCACATGTCCCAATCGCGGATCCACCCGACCACCTATGCGGTCGCATTGTGCGTGTTGCTCGTTTGCGGAGGCGTCGTCTTAACCGGATGGTCGCATCCCGCAGCCTTTTCCCAGCAACAAACTGCAACGGCCCAACCGCCGGTCACGCGCTCCGGCTTGACTCCGCGATATCCGGTCGTTCCCGATAGCGTAAAAAAGTCCAAGGACGTGGTGGCCGGATTCCTGGACTCGGTCACAATTCACGACGGGCAATTTGAAGTCGTCATCGGACAAGCTCGACTGTTGACGCTCAAAAAGGACTTGGCGGAAGAAGGTTTTCCCAGTCCCGTGGTGGCGGTCGGTGATCCGTCGGTGCTGGAACTGGACATCCTGCCGAACCCGCGACTGATTCGCTTGCTCGGCCGTCGCGTCGGAGTCACGGAACTCTCGCTCACCACGTCTCGGTCTGAAACCTATTCGATCGAAGTTTCGGTGGTTTACGACCTGCCGATTCTTGATTCACGCCTCAAACGACTGTTTCCGGACGCGGCCGTCAAGCTCTCGCAAATGCACGACCACATCGTCGTGGAAGGTCAGGCCCGCGGCACGTTGCAGGCCAATCAGATCTTGTCGGTCGTGCGAGCCTACTTGAGTTCCGTGCAAGTCAACGTCGAGCGACGGGAGCGAGGTAAGAGCGGCCAAGGTGAATTCGGCAAGCCGAAAGCGGCCGGACAACCCGCACAACCCGCCGGCGGCGAACCGGGGATTCAAGCTCAACGCGAACAAGCCGACAGCGAGGATCTCAGTGTCGAAACGCCGGTCGGCCAAGTCATCAATCTGCTGAAAGTCCCGGAACCGCAACAAGTGTTGCTCAAGGTTCAGGTTGCCGAATTGAATCGCACGGCCCTGCGACAGATCGGAGCGGACATCCTCTATAGCGGAAGTGATTCGCTGTTGGGAACGCAAATCGGTGGAGCCGGACAGCTCGCCGGCAACGGGATGGGCGACGGCACTTCGCTGGCGGGCATCCTGTCGATGAGTCCCACGAGCAGTGCGACGGCGGTCGGCATTTTCGAATCCGCGAGTGCCAACTTATTCTTGAAGGCCCTGCGTCGCAATTCCGTGCTCAAGATTTTGGCCGAGCCGAACCTGGTGGCCATGAACGGTCATAAAGCCACGTTTCTCGCGGGCGGCGAGTTTCCAATTCCCGTTGCACAAGGCACGGGAGCCGGGAACACGGTCACGATCCAGTTTCGCGAATTCGGCGTGCAGTTGGGCTTTGAACCGTTTGTCATGCAGGACGGCAACATCCGTCTGGCCGTGTCATCCGTGGTGAGTTCCATCGACTTCAGTCTGGGGACCACGTTGGTTCCCGGAGGCAATCCGGTGCCGGGGCTCAGCACGCGAAACGTGCAAACAACGGTGGAACTCAACGACGGCAAGACCTTGATGATGGCAGGCCTGTTGCAGGTCAGCATGGATGCGACGGTCACCAAGATTCCGGGTTTGGGAGAATTGCCCACGCTTGGGCCGCTGTTCCGCAACAACACCGGCACCGTGCAGGAAAAAGAACTCATCGTGTTGGTCACGCCCTACATCGTGGACGGCTTGAAGGACGAAGACCTTGGGCCACTGCCCGGCGAAGAAGTCTTCGAACCGACGGATCGCGAGTTCTTCCTGAAGGGTCGCACCGAGGGCCGTTCGCCGTATTTCCGATCGACCACGCATCGGCCGAGCCCGCCGGAATGGTCGCACGTGCTGAAGCTTGAGGAGCGATTTGTGAAGGGATGCTATGGATATTCCAACTGACCACACCCCTTCTTCTAGGTGACCCTATGCGAATTGAGTTTCGCGGCTTCTTCATCGCGACCTTGGCCGGCGTGGCGATTGCGCTAAACGCGGCAATCGTCGCGGCACAGCCCGGTGCAAGTCAGCCGAGTCTTCGGACTCCGCGCGCGGATGACCCGATCCCCGAGAATCGGTTCTTGCCGTTGCCTGGCGAAGTTCCGTCTTCGCGACCGGTTCCCCGCATCAATCCCGGTTCGAATCCCGGCCTGATCGTTCCACGACGAACACCGGATCCATCGGGCCTCGGTTATCCGCCGGCACAGTCGCAATTCCAGCCGCCGATCGAACCGCTTCAAGTCCCCGGCTCGACGCCGACGCGATTCTACGCGTCGAATTCTCCGTGCGAATCACAGCGGGATTCGTGTTCGGCTCGTAAACCGCGGCGACGCGGACTGTTTACACCGTGGATTGAAAAACGAAAGCGGTGCGATTGCCCGGTCTGCCAAGCGGCTCGATGCGAAGTCACGGCTCAGCCGGTCGGGTTCTCGGTCCATCAGTTTCAGCAGGCTCAGATCGGGCGAGGTCGCCAAGCACAAATGGTGTTTCAACTTTATGACTTCGAACCGGACTCGGCTCGGCTCAACATCGGGGGCGAACGGCGAGCACTTCGGATCGCCCAGTTGTTGCCGACGAACATCTACCCCGTCGTCATCGCCACGTCGCAAGACTCCACGTTGGATGAACGCCGACGAAAGGCCGTCACCGCGGCATTGCAATCCGTTGATTTCCCGTTGCCGGAACAACGTATCGTCGTGCAGCGGCCCACGTTTCGTGGCTTGGACGGAGTCGACTTGCAGATCCTCGAACAACGGCGTCGCATGCATTCGCTGCAAAGCGACGAACGCGAATTGCCAAACCTCGACCCACGTATTTTCGACCGCATCCAATAACCCGCAGCGCAAGCGTTGGCGGCGCAGTGCCGCATGCAGGAGCGACCGTCGCAGGGAGCGATCCATGTTTTTTCGACACGTCACAGTTTCTCTGGCTTTGTGCGGCCTCGCGGCGTCGGGCGGCTGCCAAAATGCGCGCGACTGGATGACTCCGGACGACACTTCGCGGCGATCGTCAGTGCATCGCTCAGCCCAAACGCCGGCGGAAGTTGTCAAAGTCAATTCCCGGCAGACCGCCGACGTGCGGCTTTCGCTCGGTCGGCTATTGGAACAGCAAGGTAAGTTCGATCAAGCCGAAAAAGCCTATCGAGCCGCTCTGGCCGAGAAGCCGAACTCGCACGTTCCCTATTGGCGGTTGGGCATCGTGGCGGGTCGCCGAGGCAAGCTCGATGAATCGCTCGAATGGTTCAACAAGGCGTTGGAGCGGTCGCCCGGCAACCCGAACATTTTCTGCGACGTCGGTTACACGCTGTATCTGCATGGCGACGCAAGTCAGGCCGAGATGAATTATCGACAGGCCATCGCCCTGCAACCGACGAACGAACGCGCTCAGAACAATCTGGGCATGTTGCTGGCCAGAACCGGCCGAGTCGATGAATCGATCGCCGCCTTTCAAAAGGCGAAGCTGGACAACGGCTCGATTGAAGAGAATCTCGGATTGGCGCTGACCATGAACGGAGACTTGCCCGCGGCACGTGATTGCTACCAGCGAGCCGCCGTGTTGAATCCCAATTCCATCACCGCGAAACGTGGGTTGCGCAGTGTCGATACGCTGATTGCAGCCAGCGGACTTCGAGCGGAAGGCGTCGCACCGGTTGCGTATCGGCCAACCGTCCCTACGGCGCGGCGGCCATCTTCAGCACCCGTGGTTCCGTCGGTTGCATCCACGCCCGCAGTGATCACGGCGCCGGCGATTCCACCTGCCCCGACAACTCCGCAGCCGCGTTTTGCCGAGCCGCACGCTGCGGAACAACGCCCAGAAGACCTGCATCGACCGCGTCAGACGATTCTCGCCACGCACCCGACTCCGTCGCCACAGCCACGACGGATCTTGCCGCCGCCCAGCGTTGAAAGTCCGACCGCCGCGTTACCGCCGCTCACGTTTCCGACGCCGTCTGCACCGAACTCGATGATCGCGGAATCGACTCGACCTCACGTTCAATTCCCCGAGCCAACACGTCACCAGCAATCCCAGACGCTAACACCCCCCATGCGCATCCAACCGCCGTTCCGTTCGGCGACACCGGTTCCAGTCATCGTCCCCTCATCGACCGCGAGTACGAAGTTGCCGGTGATACAACCCGCCGACTTGGCGATTCGTCGAGCACGCGACTTTGACAGACCGAAGGGGATCACCAACGTGGATCCTTGGTCAGAGTAGATTTCGGTCTGAGCAGCTTTAGGTCAGTGAAGGCACGTCCGGTACGTCAATCGGTCGATGTCAGGCACTGGGTAGGGCGGTGCTGGTTGATCATCTGCGGCGATGGCTGGAGATAGCGTGTTGAAAATCTCGGGTTGACGCGGGAAACAGTTGA
>JAQBZS010000756.1 GCA_027622115.1 Planctomycetota bacterium
TCTTGGCAGTTTCGACCGTGAGATGTCCTCAAACGCGCGTGCGGCGTGCGGTTAAACGAGCGAAAATGAGTAGACCGCAGCTTCATCGCGTCCGACTGAAAACGCTGTTGCGAATCTGATGCTGGAACGTTCCCGACGAGGCGACTGCCTGCAGGAAATCGGTTTTGTTGAGGCTGTAGAGATCTGAGTCTTCGAGGCAGCGGACGGTTGCGTTACGGGGCTGCTCGCGGATCAGGGCAGCCTCGCCGAAGAAGTCTTGCGGTCCCATCTGGGCGATCGGTTTGCCGTCGAGAATCACCTCCAGCCGGCCGCTCCGCACGATATAAAACCGATCGCCGGCCGCACCCTGCTCGACGATTAGCGTGCCGCTGGAAAATCGTTCGCGGCGCATCTTGCGGGCGACTTCGCTCAGCAGTTCCGGCGAATTCGGTAACGTGATCCGCTCGCGCCGTTCGCCGAGCTGCTCCGAAATCGACTGCTCCGAGTTTTGCTGGAAGACCGGGCAACCCGCCAGAAAACGGCATACGTCGATGGTCTCCTCGACGACACTCTCCGAGACGATGCTGCCGTCGACCATGTTCACGATCCGGTCCGCGTTGTCGATCACGCGCGAGTCATGCGTGACGACCAGCACGGTCGACCCGTCCGTGGCAGTCAGCTCTTTGAGCAACTCGATCACGTGGCTTCCCGATTCGCGGTCCAGAGCCGCCGTGGGTTCATCGGCCAGCACCAGCTGCGGCCGGTTGACCAGCGCTCGGGCGATCGCGACTCGCTGCCGCTGACCGCCGGACAATTGCCTCGGACGATAATGCAGCCGATCTGCCAGACCCAGGCGAGTGAGCATTTCGGTGGCCAGCTTCTTCTTTTTGGTGGCACTGTGCGAATACAGGTCCAATGCCATGCGCACGTTCTGGTGGGCCGTGAGCGAATCGAACAGATTGTGCGCCTGAAAGATGAAGCCGACGTCTCGCCGTGCCTCGGTGAGTTGCGGTCGACTCAGACCGAACAACTCGCGGCCGAGCAGTCGGATGCTGCCCGTCTGAATGGTGCGCAGCGCTCCCAGCAAGGTGAGCAGCGTCGTTTTTCCTGACCCTGATGGCCCGGTCATGATGACCAGCTCGCCGGACATCAGAGTCAGATTGTTGGCGAACAGAATCTGTCGGCGGCTTTCACCTTCGCCAAACGAATGGTCCACACCGCGCACCAATACCGACGCTCGCGGTGCGTCCTCAGTCGCATCAGGTTCCACGGACGATGGGTTGGTCGAGTCTGGGACCGACGCGGACGAATTCATCAAAACAGCTCCGCAGGGTCGAGTTGCATCGCGCGACGCGCGGCGGTGATGCCGGCGACGCAGCACATTGCGATCGTCAGCAGCAGCACCGGCACGGCGCGACCCACCGTCAGATCCATGGGCAGACCGGTCATCTGTTCTAGCACGTGGTACGCCTGCAGACTGATCAACACTCCGGGAATGAAACCGAGCACGGCCAAGATGACGGCTTCTTGCAGCACGACACGCAACAGGAAACCGGGCGAATATCCCATGGCTCGCAGGGTGGCATATTGCGACAGCCTCGCCGTGATGCCGCTGAAGAGAATCTGGTAGCAGATCATCACGCCGATCAGAAACCCGACTGCGGCTCCCGACGAAAAGACTTTTCCAATGGCTTTGGTGTCGCCCCAGAATCGTCTGATGCTCTGAAAAAAACCGGGTTTCGTGTAGATCGACACGATGTCGCCGAGCGCTGCTCGCAGTCGGCGGTGAGTGGCGGCTAGGTCGGCGCCGGGCTCGAGCCGGATGAGACCAAAGTCGACGAGCGATGCACTCTGCGGACCACGTTCGGGATAGAGCTTGAAGAAGGTTGAGTCGCCCATGAGCACCAGTCCCTCTGACCGGAAACTCGGTCCGACTTCGAACGTCCCGGCGATCTGCACGCGCCGGCCATTGAGTTCTGCGGACCGCCCCGTTTCCAAGCGTCCATAGAAATCCCTCGAGCCGGCATCGGCCAGGACAACGTCGCCTGTCTTCAGTAGGTCGGCTTGATCTCGAATCTCCGGAATCTCGAACACGGGGTCGTCCGGATTGAAGGCCAGTGTCATCACGGGATACGAGAGTCCGTCATCGGCGTTCTTCCAGTGCGACTGGAACTCGTTCATGTAGACCGGCCACGCCGACTGGACGCCGGGAAAGTTACGAGCCTCGATGAGACGGCTGCGGGGGAACGGCCGGCTCGGAGTGTTCGAGGGCTTGTGGACACTCACCATGATCAGGTCGGCGTTGAACAGCCGAGTCAGGTTGGACTCGCTGTCATACACGGCGTTCATGAACCCGAATTCGACGAACACCAGGATCACCGCAAACGCCACGCCGCCCAGTGAAGTCGCCAGACGACGCTTGTTCTCGATCAGGTTCAGCCATGCCAGCGGCACGCGGGAAGTGATCACGCTCGATGTCATTCAAAACAGTTCCGCAGGGTCCTTCTGATGCACTTTGCGACTAGCCAGCCAACCGGCGGACAGGCAAATCAGCAGTGACACTGCGAACACAAGAAACACTCGCAGCCAAGTCATTTCGAGGGGCAGATTGGTCTGCCGCCGCATTTCTCGACACAGCAGGATCGCCAAGCCTGTCGCCGGGAGGAACCCCAGCAGCGCGTAGATACAGGCCTGCTGGAGCACGATGCCGTGCAACGCGGAGCTGTGGAATCCGATCGCTTTGAGCGTGGCGTATTCGTGCATCTGTCTCGTCACTTCAGATGCCAGAATCTGGTAGAGCACGACGATGCCCACGGTAAATCCCAGCACCACTCCTGCCGCGAAGAAGATGCCCGACGGCTTGATGCCCGTGAAGAAGTTTCGTTCCTCTCGCTCGACACGTTCCCTGGTCCAGACGCGGACGTCCTCCGGCAGCGCCGCGCGCACTTCGCGCAGCACGCGATCGGGTTGGGTGCCCGGTTGCAGTTGCACAAGTCCGACCGACACGCGCTGCAGCGAATAACCAGGGAAGATGCTCGGCATCGTCTGTTGGCCGACTACCAGCGCACCGTCGACGATCAGCCCGGTGCCGTGACTGTAGACGTCGATCAGATCGAGCTGCCGGCCGTGAAACTCGATCTGTGTGTCCGCTTCAATCGGGCCGAAAGTCGGGCTGGTGGTGTTGCGGTCCATGATCGCCGTTCCGGTCCGTGCCAACTTCGGCAGCATTGGCCGCACGGCCTCCAGACGAAACGGCCGAGTGACCGGGTCCACACCGAGCACCATCGCCTCCTGCAGCGAGCCATCAGCACGATTGCGGTAATCGCCATTGCCGACATACAGCGGAACCACCTGAGCAACCCCGCTCACGGCCCCTGCCTGAGCCAGTCGTTGCTTTGGGATCGAGCCCGAAAATCGCAGATGCACGTATTGCGTCGAGACCAGCAATAGGTCGAACTCCAACTGGTCATAGACCAGCGTCGAAGAACGTCGCGCGGTGTCGTAGAAGCTGAGCTGCATGTAGATCAGCAGAATTGCGAAAGACACACTACCAACCGTGATGGCGGCACGAGCCCGGTTGTCGATCACATTCTGCCACGCCAGGATCGATTTCATAGCTGGGGGCTCAGTTGATCGGAATCGTTGGTCGGTGATGTCTCGACGTCGATCGCTACGTGGACTTGGTGCTGGACGTATTTCGCTGCGGTGCTGCTGTCGTCGAGTGCGATGCGAACCTCGACCACGCGAGCATCAACTTCGGCAGTCGGGTCCACATTGAAGATGTCGTTGCGATGCACCAGCGACCCGATGTGGATGATCCGGCCGGTCAATTCCTGATCAAAGGCGCGGCTGGTGACGACGGCCGTCTGGCCCGGTCGGATTTGGCGGACGTCGGTTTCATAGACTTCGGCGCGGACTTGCATGGCGGCTGTGTCGCCCATCTTCAGGATCGGCCCGGCCACACCCTCTCCTTCGCGGACGAGCACTTGCAGAATTTGGCCGTCCACGGGCGCGAGGACGATCGTGCGTTGGAACTGAGACTCGGCCAGGTCTAAAGCCGCTCGCAAAGAATCGACGCGCGTCGTGAGTTCCTGCTTGGTTTGCGCGGCTTCCGCTTGACGGAGTTCGACCTCCCCGATCTTGAGTTTCAACTCCTGATCGCGGCGAAGTTGCTGGAGCGTCAATTCGGTGGATCGGTGAGTCTGTTCGGCACGCCGCGCGGCAAACTTGGCGTGGTCGAATTCGCTCGCCGTGACTGTCTTGGAAGCGGCCGCCTTCGTGATGCGTTCGAGTTCGACCTGCGCGTCTTCCCACTCGACGGCGGCTCGCTCCAGAGCGGCCTTGCGAGCGTCGATCTCCAGCGGCAGCACTTCCCGGACAACCTGCAATTTGAGCTTGGCC
>JAQBZS010000757.1 GCA_027622115.1 Planctomycetota bacterium
GGTCGGTGGATGGGAATGGGTCTTACGTTGTGGGTCGCTGTAGCTGATCAGTCGTCGCTCCACCGACACGGGGTCGGTGGAGGCGGGAATCGGTTCCGCGTTGTGTCTGAGCAATCGTCACGAGGTTATTCTTTTCGAGTTGTCTTTGGTCGCGGCGGACGCGTCCCTGCACCGGGCGGGCGTTGTTGCCCGCTCTGCGAAATCCGTTCGAGCACCGCCTTCTGCTCCATTTCGTCGAGCACGCCGTCTTTGTTGGAATCCATGCGACTCCAACGATCTTGCATCTGTTCCGGCAACTCGTCCTTGACGATTTTGCCGTCTTTGTTGCGATCGAACTGTTTGAAAAAATCCGCGCCCGTGGGTCGGCCGGCGCCGGGACGTCGGCCCGGCTGAGGTGGTCCGCCACCCGGTCGACCACCGCCAAAACGAGTGGCCATCACGGCTTGCTCGTCTTTGTCGATCACTCCGTCCTTGTTGGTGTCGAGCGAGTCGAATCGCTGCGCGAACGGCCCACGAGCCTCGGACTTGGTGATCTTTCCATCAGCGTTGACGTCCATGCGTTTCACCATTTCCGCAAATCGTGCCGCCTGACCGCCGTCGCCCGGTGGACGCTGACCCGGGCGTCCGCCCTGGCCACCTCCGAACGACCGCCGCGATCCGCCGTCGCTGTCACGCTCCAACGTGATCTCGTAGTGCTGCGTCATCGGCTTGCAGAACGTCTCGGCATCGTCGCAGGCGAAGTACTTGAACGTCAGCTTGATCGGTTCGCGAGACTGTCCGGAATACGCGATCAGGAACTCGCGAGGATCGGCATCCGCCGGCTCCGCCACTTTCGGTCCGTTGCCGGTCAGCGTTTCGATGCGAACGCCCTGCGGAGCCGTGATCTCGAAGGACATCGGCTTGACCTGATTGTTCCAATGCACCTTGTAGAGCGGGTCGAGAAAGAACCCGAGATACAGTTTTCCCGACCCGTTTTCCGCTCGCAGTTTGACATAGAACGGGTCGTCGGAATCTCCAAGCGGCTTGACAATCACCGGCGACAATCGGCCGGGCAACTCGATTCGCGGTACGATCCCCTTGGGAGCGGTCTTCGGCGGGGCAACCGGTTTCATGTTGAGATCGGCGACCGTGGTTGGCTTGTCGACTTTCCCAAAGATCTTCTCCAAATCCTGCCGCAATTCGGCCGGGCGACTCCACGGTCGCGACACGACGATCTTGCCGTCCGGATCGACCAGGAATTCGGAATTCGGCGCATTGCCCAACGCGTGTTTCAAATCGTTTTCAATCGTGTCGCAAATCCATTGGAATCGAGTGCCGAGTTGTTTCTTCGCTTCGGCAACGTGCATCAACCGCTCTTTGAGAGTGTGTGGAGCGATGAAGCCGTTCTGTTCCGGGTGAGCCAATGCTTTGTAGATATAGAAAAACTTCACGCCTTTGGACGAGTAATCCCGCTCAATCGTCTCCAAACTGGGGACGTTTCTGAGGTAGGGAGGTCAGGTCAAGCAACCGAACACGAGCACCGAATAGCTGCCCTTGAGATCGCGGGTCGAGAATGTCTCGCCCTTGTCGTTGAATGCCGAGACAGCAGGAAGCATGGTGCCGCTCTTGGGAACACCAAATCCGCCTCGGCTTTGTCCCGGTTGTCCGAAAGCGATTCCCACGATTGTTCCGAAGGCCACCGAGGTGAGGAGTAGTCGATGCATTTCGTTCCCTTTGGCAATGAGTTGCAATCAAAACCGGCCGCGCGGCAGCTCACGGACACAAGCTGCGAACCAGCATCAGCATAAAGCCTGACCTGTAGCGCAGCGAGACCCCAGGTACCGAAAGCCATAGAACGGCGACAGTATAAAACCTGCGGCGATGCAGGCTTCAGGATTCCCCACGAATTCAGGCCGACCACGAATCCATCGTTGCCAATTTGTGGTCGTCCTGAATCCGTGGGCTAAGAGTTACAAAATGCGCGCGGCTCACGCGCACTTTTGACGCTTGCGGTGCAAGAATTTCAATCGACGGTCGCCAATCGTCGCAACTCGCATCCATTCACGACATCATCAATCGCGAATTCGCCCGCCAGACGCTCGCCGTCCAAAACGAATCGGGAGCGATGTTCGGTGGACTCAAGCCATTCCACCACGCCCGCATCCCAACGACTCACCGACCCGCGACCGCCGCTCACCGGTCCTTCGTAGTCGAGATAATGCTGGCGATGATCGGGCGACACTTCGGCGGGGATCACGGACGCTGAGTCTGGTTCGGCCAGCAAGCGCCATGTCTTGAGCACGTCGTGGGATTCCAACATCAAATCCCAGTGAAGAAACGGGTGATCGTGAGTCAACACAACGAAACGCCCGCGAACAATGCTGTCGCACTGAGATGCTGAGACCGTCACGTTGGCTCCCACCCCGATGGGTCACTCGACGATGGGTCACTCGACGATGGGTCACTCGACGATCCCGACATCGATGAACGGTGTCCCAGGATTCTTTTTGACGTACACGGCAAGCGTGTTGACGCCCTTGGTGAAATACGCCTTGAACTTGGTCATGTCCGTTTCGGTGTACTCATCCGTGCCCGCCAACTTCGCGATGTTCTTGCCGTTCAAATAGATTTGACAGCCGCCGTTGATGAAGTATCGCAACGTCAGTTTCTCGTACTCAACGGCTTCAAGCTGGAACTTGCGGCGGAGCCAGATTGCGTCCGATGTCCATTCGGTGTTGACCAGCGTCTCGCCGGTTTTGCCAAAAGCTCCGGACGACTCGCCCCAGCCCGAGTCGTCATAAGCACCATGAATCCAGGATTCGATCGGCTTCTTCGTTGTATATCGCCAGACCTGGCCCGACGCTTCACAAGTTGGGGGAAAGCCCTGAGGAATGTCTTTCCAGTACTCTTTTTCGCCACCGACATAGGTGAGGATGACCCACAACGCGACGGCCGAAGTTACGGCACCGACCATCCAAATTGCACCGGACGACGTCCGCCGCCGACCGAGGTACTTGGTCTCGATGGATTTGGCATCCGGTTCGAGAGGTTTTGCCGCTTCCGACTGCGGTTGAGTTGCTCGGCTTGGTGCGGGTGCCGCAGCCCGCGGCGCTGCCGGTTTCGCCGCCTCGGCTTTGAGGGTTTGCAATTTGGCGTCGTACTTCGACTTGCGTTCTGCGTCGAGAAGACATCGCCGGGCCGAGGCCACTTCGTTCAGAATCTTCTGAGCGTGCTTTCGATGCGGGCCGGACGCCATCTCTTGCAAATACGCCAGTTGGCGGTTGGCGGCCGCATCAATGACCTGCGTGTTCGATTCGAAAGTCTCGATCCCCAGAATGCGATAATGATCCGGTGGCTGGTCCTTGGGGGGAATCGCAAGCCATGTGTAATAGGGATCGAATTCTTCCGACATCATCGAATCCGTGGGTGCAGTGTCGAGCGGGCCCGGGCGGATGGCCGCGAAAAGCGTTCGCACCGATTATGGTGTCCGCATTACAGCCGTTCAATCGTAAGAATCACTCGTACGCCATTCGCGGTTGCGACGCCGGTGGAGTGGCAATTAGGCTGCTCAAACACGCAGTTTGGCTTCTTGACTTTGCTGATTTGCTGATGATAAAACGGGTCCGGCATTTCTGATTGTCGGGGTTCGTCCCATTTTGCGGATCACCCTCAATACGCACCTCAACGTCATCTTCCTTTTTGCGTGATTCCGTAGGTCGGCTCGCGTTCGCGGATTTCCGCACGAGACCTGCTCCAAGCGCCTCGCCCCCAAAAGCCAATGGCTCATATCACGCTCCAAGTCCTGGAAGGTCTCGAACGCGGTGAGATTTACCCGAATCTCCCGACGCCGGTGACGATCGGACGCGAAGACGACAACCTCATCCGCTTGAACGATGAACGCGTCAGCCGCTTCCACGCGAAGATCCAAGAAGACGGTGATCGTGTCATCCTCACGGACCTCGACAGCACCAACGGCACCCGGGTCAACGGGCATCCGGTTCAATTGCGCGTCCTTCAGGCCGGTGATCAATTGTGGATCGGTCGATCCGTATTGATCTACGGCAGCCCGCAGGAGATCGAAGAACGCGCCACGCATTTGCTGGCCGCGCGGGCGGAGTCGGGATTCGATCCCGCGGGTGGCAACGACCAAACGGTGTCGACCCCCGAGTCAAGTCCGGGAGCGGGCGACCGTTCGGCGGAACTCGAAGAATTTCGTGATTCCGCCGCGATGGAAAGCGAAATGGGCATCCTCTTTCCCGAGGGACCGCCGGAAGTGCCGCAGAACTTGCAGCCCTATCAACGCGCACAAATCGCGGACGTTCTCGCGTATGTCCACGACCAAATTCGTTGCGTGATGGCGTGTGCCGTCGAGGAGCGGGGCGGCAAGGAAGGAGCCCCG
>JAQBZS010000758.1 GCA_027622115.1 Planctomycetota bacterium
CAAACGAAAGCGCCGATATATCGGCGCTTTGATTTGGGAAGTGTTTTTTGCACGCGTTCTTAGCTGGGAAGACGTCGACTGGAAACGCAATGTGTTGCACATTCGCCCGAAACTGGAGCCCCAAGAGTGGCGACCAGCGGGCAATCCCGATGACAGCTCGCGTTCAAGGATTGCTTCGATCCAAACCGCACCAACACCGGTGGGTCTTTACAGCGAATGCGTCGAAAAAGTACCCCAAGGGCGACCACCAAGTCTCTGAGCGTCGACTTCTCCGTTCTCTGAAGCGTCGACTCAAGCGGCTTGGCCTCCCAGGGCATCTTCACACGTTTCGTCACGCCTTTGCGTCGCATCTCGTCTCTATGGGCGTACCGGAAGCAGTCATTCGCAGCATTCTTGGTCACATCGACGAAGACATTCTCAAACTCTACACGCACATCGCAGATCAGCGGTGCCAGGATGCTGTCAAAGAACTCGATGGCGATCGGAAGGTCCGGCGCTCGAAGGTCGAAGCGGATAAGGCTGGGGACAATCCAAATTCCCCGGCGGATTCCCAAGACGAGGAAAAGAAGGATGAAACGGACGAAGAGAGCCCCGCGTCGTAATCAGTACATAATTAGGACGATCTCAAAGTCGTCCATTTCACACTCCGCGCAAGGCCAAGGCAGCCAACGAGTTGCGTTGACTGCCTTCGAAAAGAGCGGAGAGGGGGGGATTCGAACCCCCGGTACCTTGCGGCACGCTGGTTTTCAAGACCAGTGCATTCGGCCACTCTGCCACCTCTCCAGAGTCCTGTTCTTGCATGGCGGTCGCGATTATTTCGAAATCCTGAAAAACGTCAACGACACGGACGATGGCGGTAGAAATGTCGTCGATCTGAATAAGGCGTCGCTGCCGGTTTCAACCACCAGGAAGGAAGGCTCCGCCGAGCAAACTTACCGGACAGCATTCGAATTGAGCTTGCTTGAGCAGTCCGTGCCGGAACCACGCGGAGCTGTGCATTCGGTCGTCGCGCCCCGCCGACCGACGTCCTATCCTCTGTTACCACTTGTTCCTTTCCGAGAAGTGTCCGGCGCGGACTGAATTGCTTTGAACCACCCGACTCACTTCCCGGCTACCATTGCGGAATCGTGGTCGACGACGCAACTATTTGTGATTGAGGTGGCTCGGAAGAATCCGGCCAACACCAACTTTCTTTACTTTGACATTCGAGGTGGCAAATGACTGGCGTCGAGAGAAAACCGATGACCGCGAGACTGTTGTCTGTTTGTGGTCTGGCGTTGTGCCTTGCCGTGAGTGGAATTCTGTTGCCGATTTCGCCCATCGCTGCGGCATTCGCTGACGATGAAGAACGCGGAGAACGCAAACAAGAGGGCGAACGTCAGAAAGACGGCGAACGCGAACGTGCCGGAGATCGACCCAAGGATGGTGAACGCGAACGTGCCGTTGACAGAGAGCGTGATGGCGACCGTGAACGAGCCGGCGACCGTGAACGAGCCGGCGACCGCGAACCTCGCCGAGACGGTGATCGACCGGTTGAAGGCGAACGCCGACTCGTTCGTCCAGACGGCCCACGACCCGATGGACCGCGACCACCGTTTCGTGGAAATGGTGGCCCGAATGCCGAACTCATTCGCTTGGTGATGGAACTTCGTAAGGAAGTCGCGCAACTCCGTAACGAACTGCGCGAAATGCGAGGTCAACGAGGCGGTCCTGGGGAAGCTGGTCGACCGGGCATCCGTCGCGAAGGTGAGCCGCGTCGTGAAGGTGAACCTAGACGCGAAGACGACGCTCGCCGTGAGCCACGCCGTGAAGGTGAACCACGTCGTGAAGGTGAACCACGTCGTGAAGGTGAAGCACGTCGTGAAGGTGAAGCACGTCGTGAAGGTGAGCCACGCCGTGAAGGTGAAGCACGCCGTGAAGGTGAGCCACGCCGTGAAGGTGAACCACGTCGTGAAGGTGCGGACCGCGAACGACGTGAAGGCGACCAGCCGAAACGCGAACGCGAAGAACCGCGAACGGAACGCAAGGAACTGCGCAAAGAAGAAGTGCGCAAATCGGAAGGTGATGCTCCACGCAAAGGCGACAAAGACTAGTTCTCATGCCGAATCGTGAAGGTGCATCCTCCGGCGGAATCCTGTCAATCATTGGCCCCGGCATTTTGGTCGCAGCGACCGGAGTCGGGGCTGGTGATTTGGCGACGGGTGCGATCGTTGGCAGCCGTCTGGGCACGATGGTGCTGTGGGCGGTGCTGATCGGTGCGTTCCTCAAGTACGTGCTGAGCGAGGGACTCGCCCGCTGGCAACTCGTCACCGGCGAAACCGTGCTCGAAGGCGCGCTGCTGAGATTCGGTCGCGCGGCGCAGTTGGTGTTTCTGCTTTATTTGCTGGTTTGGAGTTTCGCCGTTGGGTCCGCCTTGCTGAGCGCCTGCGGCGTGACGGCCCACGCGATCTACCCGGTTTTTGGCGATTCCGTGGAAGCCGCTCGCCACGACAAAATCTTGTACGGCATCATTCACAGTGTCGTCGCCGTCCTGTTAGTGGAACTCGGCGGATTCAAGCTGTTCGAACGCGTGATGGCCTGTTGCATTGCCGCCATGTTCGTCACGGTGATGGCCTGCGTCGTGATGATGCAACCCGATTGGGGCGACGTGCTTGCCGGCGCGTTGATCCCGCGAATCCCCTTCGACAACCCGGATGGTTTCGCGCGAACGGTGGCCTTGATGGGCGGCGTGGGCGGAACGCTGACGATCATTTGCTACGGTTATTGGATTCGCGAAAAATCATGGAACGGCATCGAACGATTGCAAGGTTGCCGGCTTGATCTCGCCGTCGGTTACGCGATGACGGCTCTGTTCGGCATGGCGATGGTGGTGTTGGGTTCCGAGATTGCGGAACTTGACGGCGGCGGCGCCAATCTGCTCGTGAAATTGGCCGACTTGCAGGCCGAGCGATTGGGCGAAGCCGGTCGCTGGGCCTTTTTGATTGGTGGTTGGGGAGCCGTCGTCAGCAGTCTGTTCGGCGTGTGGCAATGCGTGCCGTACGTCTTCGCCGACTTCTGCCGATTGGTCACGCGCAGCCCCGCCAGCTTGGCTCCCGAGTCTGCCGATCCGCAAACGCCGACCGCCATCGACACGCGATCGATCCCATATCGCGCGTTCCTGTATGGCATTGCCGTCGTGCCCGCGATTGGGTTGTGGTCCAGTTTCGAGTACGTGCAAATCGCGTATGCAATTCTCGGAGCGATGTTCATTCCGCTGTTGGCGGTTGTACTGTTGCTCCTCAATGGACGCGAACGCTGGATCGGCTCCCTGCACAAGAACGGATGGGGCTCGGTGATTGTCTTGGCGGTCACCGTGGGATTCTTCGCGGTTTTCGCATGGTTCAGCCTGTCGAACAAACTCTGATTCCGTCGCACCCCAAGCCGTCACTCGCATGAGACATGACCCCGAGATTCAACGCGTCGTGAATTCGTACAGCCTTGGGCTGCCGCGATCTCCCATCTCCGGACGCGCCGGCGAATTGCTCGGCCGAGGCACCGGCAGTTCGTTGGAGTTTCAGGAATACCGTGAATACCAACCGGGAGACGATATTCGGTATCTCGATTGGTCCGCGTACGCTCGATCCGACGCCTTGATGGTGCGGTTGTACCGAGACGAAATCAGCCCGCGCACCCAAGTGCTGCTGGATACCAGCCGATCGATGGCAACGGGCAGCGGCGCGAAGTCGTTGTTGGCGCGGCAGCTTGCGGCGATGTTCATGTTGCTGGCGGGAAATCTTGGGGCCAAACCGAAACTGCTGAAACTCGACGAACCACCGATCACGGAAGTCGGCATCGAGGGACTTGAACTGCTGACGGACGCGGATTTCGCCGGACGCAGCCAGCTCGACTCGCTGATTCTCGGCGGTTGCGTGCCGTTGGCTCGGCAATCCGTGCGAATTGTGATCAGCGACTTTCTGTTCCCGCACGATCCCGATGCGCTGATCCGGCGACTGTCTGCGGATGCGAGTGCCCTGTGGTTGATTCAAGTCCTCACCGACTGGGAAGCCGCACCCAACTTCGTCGGAGGTCGACTGTTGGTGGATGTCGAGACGTCGCACGCTGCGGATCTTGTGATTGACGCCGCCGCGATCAAGACTTACCGCGAACGACTGGCGAGGCTGCAAGACGGGTTGATGCTGAATAGCCGCCGAGCACACGCGGTCTTCGTGCCGGTCGTCGCGGAACACGGTCTGGCGGACGTCTGTCGCGAGAGCCTCTGCCGCGCTGAGATTCTGCGACATCGAGTTGGCAGTTGATGCGTGCTCGCAATTCAGTCTTGCGGTTCGCCGGATGGCTCGGTCTTGATCGGACCGAACAGGTCGTCGAGCGGC
>JAQBZS010000759.1 GCA_027622115.1 Planctomycetota bacterium
TACTACGGGTTTTGCTCGGGACACTGGGGCCACTATTTCAGCCCGATGCTGGAACACAACGGCCGGATTGTCCAAGGCGACGGGTTCGTGATTGACGACTTCACCAACCACGCCCTGCAATTCATCGAGCAACACCGCCAGCAACCGTTCTTCGTGTATCTGCCCTACAACACGCCACACTCGCCGATGCAGGTGCCGGACGTTTGGTGGGACAAGTTCAAGGACAAGTCACTCACGATGCATCACCGTGATCCCAATCGCGAAGACGTAGGTCACATCCGCGCCGCGTTGGCCATGTGCGAAAACATCGACTGGAACGTCGGGCGAATCCTGAAACGACTCGATGAATTGCAACTCGCGAACGACACGATCGTCGTTTACTTCTGCGACAACGGCCCCAATGGCTCGCGTTGGAACGGCGGCATGAAGGGCCGAAAGGGCTCGACGGATGAAGGCGGAGTACGGTCTCGGCTGATGATCCGCTGGCCGGGCAAGATCGCCGCCGGAAAAACGGTGACCGAGATCGGAGCGGCGATCGACCTGCTGCCCACACTGGCCGGCTTGGCAGGCATTCCCGTCAAAAGCGATAAGTCGCTGGACGGCATTGACCTGACACCACTGCTGAAAGGCAAGCCGACGCCCCGGTCGGACCGACTGATTTTTTCGCACTGGCGAGGTCGCGTCAGTACGAGATCCCAACAGTTTCGGCTGGACCATCAAGGCCAACTGTTCGACATGCACGCCGATCCGGGTCAATTCCAGGACGTGACTCGCGCCCACCAGGAAACAGCATTGCGCATGAAGGCGTCGGTTGCCGCTTGGAAGGGCGAAGTCCTTTCCAAACAACCGGATCGGCGACCGTTTCCGGTGGGACATGCCAAGTTCAAGTACACGCAACTCCCAGCGCGAGACGCAAAGACGCAGGGTGGCATTCAGCGTTCGAATCGATTCCCCAATTGCTCGTTCTTTACGAATTGGACCACGACCAAAGATCGCATCACCTGGGATGTCGAAGTCCTTACGTCCGGAAAGTATCACGTCGATGTTTATTACACGTGTCCGGTCGCGGACGTCGGCGCGAAGGTCGAGTTGTCTTTTCAAGACAGCCGCCTGGGGGGCCAGGTCACTGTGGGCCATGAGTCGCCGTTGATCGGCGCGGAACAGGATCGCGTCAAACAGGGCCGAAGGCCCGGCACAGCCTCTGCCGGGGCCGTGAGGACCCGGTCGAATGCGAAGTCACAACATGTGGGAGCCAGGCAGGGTTTTCAGATAGTCTCACGCGTCCTTAACTCAGCACTGCGGCGTGAGACTCGCTTTCCAAGTTCGACGTTCGTCGCACGGGGCGAGTGTCGTCGTCTTGCCACTGCGTGACTTCCGAAAGCCCTTCCACCGCCGCTGCGATTTGTGTGACCAATTCTTCCGCTCGCGACGCCGGGGCTCCCGTGAATTTGGCGAGATGAATCATCGTGACGAGTTCGCGAACCCAGGCCAGCGTGCCGGTGAGATCGCTGCGGAGTTGGTGCCGAATCTCAGACAACCGGGCGATGTTTTCGGTTCTCGCTTGGGTGCTACGCAGAATTGGATTCGAACCTGTTGGTCGAAACGCGATCTGATCCGCGTCCGTGGACGAGTCAGCCGGCGGCACTGCCTCCACCGCGAATTCCGGGCGAGCCAACAGGTCATCGAGTTCTCGGACCCGAGCCGCCTGTTGACGCCACGCGGACTTCAATTCTGCAAAGCGGTCTCGTTCGTGAGACAACAAGTGTTCGGCCCAACCATCAAGACTCTTCAACGCGGCATTCAACTCCGCTTCAACATGGTCGATGGATTGCGCCAACGAGTCATGCACGGCGGGCGCATTGCGAGTCGTTTTGCTTGCCGCTTCGAAGGCTTCCGTCGGACGCAAGAGGAACGGGAGAAACATCGGCCAAAACACCGCCGCACTGAGCACTTGGAAACATCGCTCGAAGCGATTCGCAGCGGAGCCGTGCAAGGCGACGGCCAGGGATGTCGCGAAACCCACGAGTCCGTAGAAAACGAGCGTTGTTGTGAAGGACATGATTTGCTCCCCTGGCAGACGTGTGATGCTTTGGTCTTTTGGAGTGCGGTAGCCCGGTACCGCTTTGGACTGTTTTGGCTTCGATTCGGATTGCACTGCGAAAATCTGGACGCATCGACTGAACAAGAACTTTCCCTTCAGGAGGACCGGAGAGTCGCAAAATGAAGTAGTCCAAAGCGGTACCGGGCTACCGCACTCCATAAAGTCCAGAGTGGCGCTGTCCCATCGGTACGTGGCGTAAGCCGTGGGTTGCGGTTTGCACGCCGTCCGATAAGTGCTCACATATCTTTCGAACTCCCTACCGAGCCAGCGACGCCTTGATCGCATCGAGTTTCTGCTGAATGCCGTCGAATTCCGGTTCATCGATCTCCGCGTCACCCTTCAATTCAAGCAGTGCGTCGGCCTCGGCTTCCGTGCGATCCACGCTGTTGGCCATCCGATCGAAGCGACCGAACACGGAATCGAATTCCGCGCCGCTGTCGAGGTCTCGGGCCAGTTGCTTACGAGCCTCGGCCGCCTTTTGGCGTGCTCCCAGCGTGACCAGCTTTCGCTTCGCTTCGATCACGCGGACTCGCATGGCGTCGATCTGCCCGCGCAACCGCGTGCTCGCTTGTCGAGCCGCTTCGTGCTGATCGTTGAGTGCCTTGATCAACGTCTCCAGTTCCGACTGCCGCACCAGAGACCGGCGAGCGAGATCGTCCTTGGATTGTTCCACTGCCGTCCGGGCTCGGGCATTCCATTGGTCTCGCTGGCAGCGGTAGTCGTCGATTTGTTTGGCCAACAAGCGTTCGTTGGCAATGACGCGAGCCGCGCTGTCCAGCGCCGACTGGATGCGAGCGTCCATTTCGCGGACGGCCTGTCGCAGCATTTTCTCGGGGTTTTCAAATCGATCCACCATGTCGTTGATGTTGGCGGAGATGATGTCGTTAACACGTCGGAAGAGTCCCATGAGATTCTCCTAAAAGAGTTGTCGTTTCTTATGCACTTGTAGTAGCCACCGTCGCCAGACGGTGGTTTCGCGTAACACCTCCACCGCATGGCGAAGGTGGCGACTTTTGGTTGTCGACCGCAGGGTACGCGATCTTGCGACAGCGACGCGTACGCCTGCGGATAACGGTTAAACGATACGTGCCACATTTATACTTAATCCGTAAGCTATTGCCATGCTTCCCACAGCGTGTAGATCATTACGGGAGTCACGGTCGTGTAGATCGCGGACCAGGACAGCACCAAGCGGCGATGGAAGCAGGCTCGTTCGCGGCGGCATTCAGTGGGCAATGTGTCGCTGACGGTTTCAAAGCCGCGGTACAGCGAGTGCGTGCCCCAGATGCCCGCGATGAACGGCAGAATCAATCCGATCCACAACGTCAGTTCCTGGATGTCTCGCGAAACCTCGAACACAACCGTTCCCATGGCGATTGCCGCATACACCGGAAGAATGCCCACCAATGCCAAGGCCGCGGTCGCTTTGGACTTCAGCGAATGCAATGTGACATCGAGCACCGACATGCGTACTCCGGCCAACAGCCCGTAAAAGTAGAGACTCGGCAAACACACACCGGTGGCCGCGATCAGCCCGATCGTATACGCCGCGATCAACGCCAGATTGCTTCGCGACAGCAACTGGGTTAGCAGGTGGGATTCACCGGCGCCCGTGAATCGAAACAGTTCACCGTTTGGAGTGTTCAACCAGGTTTCGATCGACGTCAGTTCCACAACGATGCCGGTGGCTGCCAGCACAACCGTCATGGCCACGCCGAAGAACAAGAAGCCGATCAACGAGATCGCCATGAAACGATTGAACAATTGCGGTTGCAGTTGGTGGTCTCGCAGCATCCGATGCAGGCGATCTCGGTCCTTCAGGATCAGTTCGATGACGCCCAGCGTGTCGATGTTGTCGAGTGTTTCCAATTTGACGGCCGAATCATCCGACGTGACGTCGAGCGTTTCCACAGGGTTGAAATCGTTTTGTTCGGCGGTTTTTGTGTCCCACTCATCCAGAATTGGGGTGAAAAACATGGTTTGGTCCTTGTTGAAGTTGGAGGGTGGTTGCATGTTCGTTGGCGAGCTTTGACCTACGCGAAGGTGAATAACTCGAAGAAGAAGAACAGCTCGGAGCCAATCGCAGCGACGAGGAACAACCACCACGTCGGGCTGGACGGTCGATTCGGTTCTAGCCGCCGCATGACTCGACGAAAGACGTCGACCATCGAGACCCCGACGCCGGTGAACACAATCAGATTGACCAACAGCACAAAGGTTGGATTGGGGATCGCGGTGGTAAAGAACCAGTTAACCGG
>JAQBZS010000760.1 GCA_027622115.1 Planctomycetota bacterium
AGCTTTGTGACGATCAGCGTACCGGGAGGCGTCAAGGCGATGGACGCGCCGGGATGGGATGACCACGCGATCAACATCGACCTGCCGACGATCATGCGTCATCGGCTGCCGGTCTATGACCAGGTGGTGACGACGCTGATCAACGACATTTATGATCGCGGGCTTGATAAGAAGGTGCTGGTGATCGCCGCTGGAGAATTCGGACGGACTCCGAAGGGAACGCTACAGCCCGGCACATCGACGGGAAAACTGCAGTGGGGCCGCGATCACTGGCCCGGTGCCCAGTCGATTCTTGTTTCCGGAGGCGGCTTTCGCATGGGGCAAGTCATCGGTGCGACGGATCAGCACGCCGCGTATCCGGTGGAACGTCCTATCGATCCTCAGGACCTGATGGCTACGATTTACCGTCACCTCGGCATCGATTTGACAACGCATTTCCCGGACGGCAGCGGCCGCCCCGTCGCGATTACGACTGGCACACCGATCAGAGAATTGGGATAGCCTGTGAGTCTTAATTGCGTGAGTCGCCTTTTTGTCTCCTCTGACGTACATGGCATCGTTGCGAAGGACATTTTGACAAAAACTCGTGCGAGACACGAGTCCCTTCGTTTGTTAAACTCCCACTGTCACTACTGGTTCGCCTCTTGAAGAGAACTGTATGTCGTTATCGCGTCCTTACCATCCCCAGATAACTCGGCGGACCATGGTGCAAGCGGGCTCGCTGGGGCTGCTGGGATTGGGCATGAATCATGTGGCTGCACTCCGCGCGGCCGACGTGGTTTCGCAATCTGAAAGTGGTGGCAAGGCGAAATCCGTCATCTTCGTGTTTCTTTCCGGCGGGTTAACGCAGCACGACAGCTTTGACCCAAAGCCCGATGCACCGGTGGATATTCGGGGTGAGTTCTCGCCGATCGCCACGCAGACTCCGGGGGTCTCGATTTGCGAACACTTGCCGATGCTGGCGGCTCGCAGCCAGCACTGGAGCCTGATTCGATCGCTCACGACGCCGTAAAACGAACACTCGCAGGGTCATACCGCGATTCTCACCGGTCGCACGCCCATGCCTCCCGGTTACAGCCCCGTCAAACCGCAGTCGACTGATTGGCCGTCGATCGCATCCATTGTGGGTGCTGCCGTCCCAAAGCGAATCAATAATCTTCCGCCGGCCGTCGTGCTTCCCGAGCGACTTATTCATAACACGGGAAGAATCCTGCCTGGTCAATTTGGCGGCTTAATGGGAAACCAGCGTGATCCGTGGTTCATCGAAGCGTCTCCGTATAACCCGAAATCCTACGGAGCTTACCCGGATTATGAGTTTCATTTTGTGCGTGGGAGAGAGCGTAATCAGGACCTGAAGTTTCAATCGCCGAATCTGAGTCTGCCGGAGGGACTCAGCCGAAATCGTCTCTCTGATCGCGACAGTCTGCGGTCAATGCTGGATTTGCAAAGACGTGATCTTGAACAAGCGGCAACGATCGAAACATTTGATCGCCATCGTCAGTCTGCCATTTCACTTCTCACGGATGCCGGTGTGCAGCAGGCTTTTGATGTTCACAATGCGAACCCGGAAATGCAGGATCGCTACGGGCGAAATGCGTTCGGGTGGTCTCTCCTGATGGCTCGACAACTGGTTCAGGCTGGAGTTAATCTGGTCCAGGTGAATCTGGGGAACAATGAAGCGTGGGATACTCACGACAATAACTTCCCGTTGCTCAGGGATTGTTTGTTGCCGCCGACGGATCGAGGCATCTCTGCATTGCTCGACGATTTGCAGTCGCTCGGAATGCTGGAAGAAACACTGGTTGTCATGGTCGGAGAAATGGGCCGCACTCCCAAAGTGAATTCCGCCAACCGTAGTCCCGGTTGCAAAGCCGGTCGCGATCATTGGGGAGCGGTCCAGACGGTCTTCGTTGCTGGTGGCGGCACGCAAGGTGGAGTCGTCGTCGGCTCATCCGACAAGAACGGTGCTTACCCCGCCTCTGACGCTCAACAACCAGAAAACCTCGCCGCAACGATTTATCACGCGATGGGCATCCCCAGGACCGCCGTTTGGAAAGACGAACTCGACCGCCCTCACCACATTTACCACGGCGAGCCGATTCATGGACTCATGTGAAAGTCGTCCACTGGTGGCGAAACACAACCTCTTGCCCCACTCGAGAAGCTCGGCAAACCAAGGTCGTTACGGTAGACATGCCTCAACCCAGAGGAATTATCCCACGGTTGTTCAATGGGCGTGATAGCGTACACGACTCACATTCGCGACGAAAGAAACGACCATGAACCGATTTGGATCTTTGTGCTGCATCACGTTGCTACTTGGCATCGCGGACTCAACGTGGGGACAAGACGCCAAAGCCGATGACTCCTTCGGGCCCGTCGTGCCGAAAGCGAGAGCCGTCTCGTCGCAGCCGGTGCATCCGGTGTTGATTCACAATGAGCACGGCCCGCTCACGCGCGTGGTTGTGGAAGTCACAGAGGGCGAGGAGGCGGTCGCGAAGTCCTTCGTCTTCCAGCTCGACGGCACGGATGATCTCGGCGATCTCGAATCGCTCACGCTGTTTTCCACCGGTGACAAAGAGGAGTTCTCGTCGGCAACGCCTATCGGAGAGCCAGCCAAGCCGGCCAAAACAGTGACGTTTCGCGGCGAGCGTGTGCTCAACGCAGGCAAAAACGTCTTCTGGCTGTCGTGCCGCTTGAAGCCGACGGCGGATCTCGCGCATCGAGTCGCGGCGACTTGCCGTTCGATCAAAACGACGGCCGGTGAATTGACGCCGCGCGATGACTCGCCCGGTGAGCGACATCGCATCGGCATCGCGCTGCGAAAGCACAAGGACGATGGCGTTCACACTTATCGCATTCCGGCGCTGGCCACATCAGCGAAAGGGGCGATGCTGTGCGTGTACGACATGCGCCGGCGGATGGGTCGCGACTTGCAGGAGGACATCGACATCGGACTGAGCCGCAGCACCGACGGCGGACAAAACTGGGAACCGGTGCGGGTCATCATGGACATGGGCGAGTACGGCGGGCTGCCGCAGGAGCAGAATGGTTGCAGCGATCCGGGCCTCATCGTCGATCGGCAGACGGGCGAGATATTCTGTTTCGCCGTCTGGATGAATGGCAAGCCGGGCAAACATCAGTGGAACGACGACGGTTCCGAACCGGGCTTCGAAATCGGCAAGAGTGCTCAGTTCCTGATGGTCCGATCGAAGGACGACGGCCTCACTTGGTCGAAGCCGGAGAACCTGACTCGCAAACTCAAACAAGAAGCGTGGTGGCTGCTCGCGCCGTCGCCACAGCAAGGGATCAACCTGCCAGATGGAACGCTGGTGATGCCGGTCGAAGGCCGCGATGGTCGAGACGCGTTGTCCACGTTCGCAACGATCATGATCAGTCGCGACCATGGCGCGACCTGGACGGTCGGCAAGCCCGCCTTCAGCGGCGGGAACGAATGCCAGGCGGCCCAACTTGGCGACGGTTCGATCATGCTCAACATGCGCAACGACCACGAGCGATTCCGCGCCGTGTTCGTTACGAAGGATCTGGGCCAAACGTGGCAGCCACACGCGACCAATCGCAACACGCTGATCGAGCCGAACTGCAACGGCAGCTTGCTGCGCGTCGATTACGAATCCGAGGGCATGAAGAAACATGTGCTGTTGTTCGCGAATCCACACACACAGCAAGGCCGAACACATCACACGATCCAGCTCAGCTTTGATGACGGCCGGACGTGGCCGAAGTCGCACCACTTGCTGCTCGACGAAGGCCGCGGTGCCGGATACCCGAGCTTGACCCGCATCGACGATAGGCACGTTGGCATCGTCTACGAAGGAAGCCAGTCGCACCTGGTGTTCGAGAAGTTTGCGCTGGACGAACTCTTGAAACGATGAGGGCTCCCTGATGGGCGTGTCTTGCACCAACTCGCGCACGAGCATCAGCGCGGCTGTTTCAACGTCCCATGGAGTGTGTGGTCATCCAATACGGTGATTTTCATGGATCATGCTCAGCCCAGCTGGGAACCAAACAGTTTCACGGCATTGTCTCGCAGGATCAGACGCTTGTCGGCATCGGACAGGTCGGCGTGGTCAATGCGAGCCCGCTGCATGGCGGTGCTGTAGAGCGGCGTATCCGTGCCGAACAAAACCCGTTCGGCACCGACTTCATTCACCGCCCACTCGATCAGGTTCGGCATGATCGAGCGGGCACTCGATGTGTCCGCGAAAACGTTGCCGTGCTGGCTTTTCTGAATGGCACGCACCTGGTGAGTGACATCGCCGTCCCAGCCGCAGCCGATATGAGCCAGAATCAACTTGAGCTCAGGGAACCGATTCGCCCACGGGACGAAG
>JAQBZS010000761.1 GCA_027622115.1 Planctomycetota bacterium
GCCGACGTTTCCGGCGAGTTCCAACAGCGGATCGGCACGTTTGACGTCCTTGCGTTTCGGAAAGGTGTAAATCGTTCCGCCGATCTCTGTCACCATCAGCCGATTCATGCCGGGCAGTTCTTCCAGGCTGGTTGGCAGCTTGAATTTGACGCCGGGATACGCGACTTGAATGCGATACGGCGGTGGTGACTGCGGCGTTCCCTGAATCCGCGAAGTCGTCCACGGTGCTCGACGTTTAGTGTTCGTTGTCGATGCTGTCTTGCGCGGCGTCGGCTTGCGCGGTGATGGCTTCCGAGCCTGCTGAAACATCCAGGGGATGACACCGTCCTTTTGCCGATACGCCGGGTTCCACGAGTTATGTCCGACGCCTGGGAACTCGGTGTATTTGGGCTTCCCGCCGGCCTTGCGAATCGCCTCGATCATGCTCCGCGTGCGACCGACCGGAACCGCTCCATCCGCGTCCCCGTGAAAGGCCCACAGCGGAATCTTCGCCAAACGATCCGCTTGCCGTTCATCGCCGCCCCCACAAATCGGAGCCACGGCCGCGAACCATTCGGGCCGTCGAGCCGCCAAGTCCCACGAGCCATAACCGCCCATCGACAACCCCGTTAAATAGACGCGGTCGGGATCGACGGCCTCGTCCTTCAGCGTGCGTTCGATCATCGCGATCGCGGCCTGCATCTGGTGCGATGGGGACTTGGCCATGGGCGTGGACTTCTTGTCGGCCCAGGGCACGTCGACCCATTGCTTGCCGCTTTGGCATTGCGGCGCGAGCAAATAGCACGGGTATGTCTCGCGGAATTCCGGCTGCGCCATTTGCTCGGGCAGATAAAACAACTGCCGCTTGTTGTCCGAGCCGCGTTCGCCGGCTCCGTGCAGGAACACGATCAACGGATAGGATTGACCGGCCGCCACGTTGCGAGGCCGCATCAGCCGGTAGTTGAACGTTGCGTCCTTGTAGTCACCGCCCGTGTATTTGACGGCGAGCGGAACGTAGACATCGGTCAAAACTTCCTTGGTCGGCTCGCGAGCATCGAGCGTCGCTGCCGCCACCAGAATCGCCGCGCACACAGTCGCCGAACAACCCATCATTCACCTCGCGAGAATCTCGGATGTTCCATTCACAGTCGGCGAAGTAACCCACACGTGAAGTCGCTTCGCGGAAGGCGAGGTTATCCCCAGCGTCGGCAAGTCGAGTCAACCGAAGCATGTCTGGAGCCGATTCACCGATCGCTCCACCAGCGGCACTTCATGAGTGATTCGACCCTACGCTTGCGAGCCAACGCTCAAATTCATGTGACGTCGCCACGTAAAGGATCGTGACCCCCAGTCAGAGTCACAAGCACGAAGCCCTCACAACACGATACACCGACCGACGGCATGTGGCGTTGGCGGCCAAGACTCCAAGTCGGACGGGAACTGCGGTGGGTTGCGAGCATTCGGCGACACTTGAGCCGAACAACACAACCCCCAAGCAATCAATCATACTACTGTCGTCCTTCCCGACCTGGTCGCCCGCAGTTTGCAGATAGCTCCACACCGTTCCAACCCCGCTAAGCAGCCGGATGACCGCGACCGTGGCCGCCAGCGTTCCAATTCGCGATCAAAGGGTCAGACCCCTTTTTCAGATAGCTTCTAGAAAATGGTAGAGTCAGGAACTTTGAACCACCCAACCCTCCAGTCATGCGTTTCGATCGCGGTTAGCTTGCCGCGAAGGGCTGAAACGAAGGAAGCCCCGAGACGAACAAAGTCGCCTCGGGGCCGCTTCCAACGGGGTCGGGCAAATCCAATGAATCCTTGAGCCCTAAGTTCGAGCCGCATTCGGCTCGGTCTTCATGTTTCGTTGTGCGTGTTGCGTGTTGGTTTGGTGTCGTGCAGTGGACCTTGCAGTTGCTTGAATCCGTGACACCAATCTTGAGCCGCGACCGTCAGGAAGTTGTTCGTTGCCGCTTCCTGTCGGGCGGGGCTCCGGTTGATCCATTCTGCGGAGGCGGATGATGCATGCCGAGGGGTCCGGCATGCATGACCGCGAACTCTTAGCGGAAGTAGTTGAACTGAGTGCCTTCCTTGCCCTGAACTCCGGCCGTGCCGCAGACGAGGTCGCAACTGTCGTTGCAATCACAGTCGTCGGTCTTGTCCTTAAAGCCGGAGCCGTTGAAGAAGCTCTTTTCCTTATTTGAATCCGTAGCGTGGAATCCCGTAAATGCATAGTCCTGTTTGAGTGAGCCGAAAGCGTTCGAAAGATCGTTGAGTTCCGTGTTGACGGCGACGGCCATCTCGCTCAATCCCACAACCATGGCCAGGACGGCGATGGTCAGTACCAGCACTAGTTCCGCGGAGATCACGAAACCGGCTTGGTCGTTCCAGAGTGATTTCAACATTCGACTGAGTCCCCTTGCGTTAGATGAGAAGTTACCCACAAGGCGTTGTTCATGAATCACCGTGTCGCCGGTCGCTGAGACCTGTTCGGTCACATAGTCGACTCGACAACGTGAGAGACAATCCATCAGGCCAACGCGACCTGTGTTTCGCGAATGACAGCCGGCCGTTCGTCGTTTCCACTGCGAACAATTCACAAGACGATCGACTGACTGCTTCGCTTGAGTTCCCCGCACTCACCATTGAGCTTGGCGAAACTATTTCCGAGTACGGGCTGCGTCCCTGCGGTTGATTCGCGACGTTTCTCGCTGGTCCGTGGATCGTGGACCGTGGCGACTTGTCGAGGAATCCGGTGTTTTGTGGGTTTAAGGGTTCGTCGAATTCAGCGGTTGGTTCAACGTGTCGTGCTGTTCAGAGAAAGAACGAGCGAGGCATCCGTGACCCGAGAGACCGTGAAGCCACGTCTGCCTCAACTCGTTTTGATTCCGTGCAGCGTTGCCGTTTCTTGGAAGCGTTTGGGGCTTGACGGAAAGAATTCGAGATCAAGCCCCGTCGTGCGGTTTAGAAGTTGAACTGGAAGCTCACGCCTTCTTTGCCTTGCACGCCTGCCGTGCCGCAGACCAGATCGCAACTGTCGTTGCTGTCGCAGTCATCCGCTTTGTCCTTGAAGCCGGAGCCGTTGAAGAAGCTCTTTTCCTTGCCGGCTTCCTTGGCGAAGAATCCTGTGTAGGCATAGTCCTGCTTCAGCGATCCGAACGCGTTCGAGAGATCGTTCAGTTCGGTGTTGACGGCAACCGCCACTTCGCTGAGCCCCACGACCATGGCGAGCACGGCAATCGTGAGCACCAAGATCAATTCGGCCGAGATGACAAAACCTGCTTCGTCGTTCCAGAGTGTTCGTAACATTGCAAATCCCCCTAAGTTGGAAACGTGTGAGAGACGCCGGTTGCCCCCGGCTTCGAGTCCCTATCAAAAGCTGCCTTGCTGAAACTTCACGCCTTCCTTGCCTTGGACGCCGGCCGTACCACAGACCAAATCGCAACTGTCGTTGCTATCACAGTCATCAGCCTTGTCCTTGAACCCCGATCCACTAACAAAACTCTTTTCCTTGCCGGCGTCCTTCGCCGTGAAACCCGTGAATGCGTAATCCTGTTTGAGTGATCCGAATGCATTCGAGAGATCGTTGAGTTCCGTGTTGACGGCAACCGCCACTTCGCTCAGTCCGACAACCATGGCCAATACGGCGATCGTCAAAACCAGAATCAGCTCGGCCGAAATCACGAAACCCGCTTCATCGTTCCAGAATGTGCCCAACATGTTTTTCCCCCGTGATCAAAATGGTTTGGAAGCGTTTTCGGGCAAGCCAACCACGACAGGTGTGTTCGCCGCCCAGAGTGTCACCCACTGCGGAACGCTGATCGCCGACGTCATTCGACTGATCGAGAGTGCTTGAAAGACCCGCTGTTTTTGCCCGACAGGTAGGTCTTCTTGGCTCGTCTCGCCGTGGGTAACGAGAGAATCAAAATGCAGGCAACGTGCCGCGGGACGTTGCCTCGCGTGTTGCCCCCAGCCCGTGCAAAAAAGCAACACGCGGTGGAAAGCGATTGCAGTCACGACTTAGGTCGTCGCGGGTGCCCAACGGGCGATGTCAACTTTTTCAAACGTTGACTTTGAGCAACACGGCTATGTGTCAAGCTGGATTGACACTCTTGACACATGCTCGATCAACTCTGAACACCAGGGCGTTTGCGAGCCGGATTCCAGCGAGATCATGTTTCGTTTTTGAAACACGGCTCCGCATTTCAAGATTTCGGAGGGTGTTGAAAATCTGGGATTGACCCGGTGATCTGCGGCTTTTCGCTTGCGCAGGTTTTGTACAGAGGAGGGCTGGGGTCGGGTGGTTCAAAGTTCACCCTACCGTTTTCGATGTGCTCTCCACCGGCCCCGTGCCGG
>JAQBZS010000762.1 GCA_027622115.1 Planctomycetota bacterium
TAATCGGCAGTCCCTCGTCGAGTCTCGTGAATGCAAGTGACTCGTCGTCCGCTCTGCTGACGTCACTGATTCGACAGCCTGCCGATGCTGCAACCGATTCCGTGTCGAAATCAATTGTCGCCGCAGAGACTTCCGCTGGAGCGCCGAGACCTTTCAGTATCACAAACGCCATTGCGAGCTGGCCGAGGTTGTTCAGATGAACGCCGTCAGCAGCGTGCATGATCGTCTTGTCCTGGTCCTTCTTGAGCCGTTCGTTCTCAGTCCACACACGTCGTTGAATCGTTCGCATTCCTCGCTGCACATCAATGGTGCTGCCTCCCATTTCTCTGGCGATGGACATTCCTTTGTCGCACATGACTTGCAGGACTGCGGTCTCGGATTCGTCGGGATCGGCAGCAGTGACGGCGGCCGAGCAAATGTAGACTCGCACGTTGTGTTGTCTGCACTGACTGACGATTGAATGGATTCCATCGAAATACTTCTGTTGATGTTCCTCGTCCGCCAGCGCTCCCCAGCCGATATCGTTGGTGCCACAAGCCACGGTGACGACTGTTGCGCCGCGAGCAAAGACATCACGCTCCAACCGGGCGGCTCCGCCTGCTGCTGTATCGCCACCCCAACCCGCATTGAAGAATCTCACTTGCCGCTCCGGAAATCTCAGCAGCGTGTAATTCTCGATGATCTCACCATAGGTCCTGGCTGCGGTAATGCTGTCACCCAGAAACACGACCGTATCGCCGTCTTTGAGTGCAAAGTCATCGGCACCGTTCGTCGCCGAAGACACGGCCAGCAGCAGCAGAGTCATCAGGATTCGCGCCATCATGTAAACCCTCATCTGGAAGCGCGGCCGCGATTCTCAATCGATCGTTCGGCCGGCCTCGGTTCCATAGACCAGTGAGACTGAGCTGGTAATTCCCAATCGACCAGCAGTGTTGCGAGGTGTCACGCTCAAAGTATTCCTGCCTGGATGCAGATTCCAGAGAATAGCATTCGCGGTATGAGCACTCGACTTGCCGTCGATCGACGTGGCAAAGGTGTGGAAGCCTGGCTATCAGTGTTGATGTGGACGCGTACTCGTCCAGCCTCCTTTGTAGCTTCCAGGACAAGATGGGCTTGATTGAGCGTCCACTCGAAGTTGCCGACGCGCGAGGTGTTGTGCGGGTAAAGAAGAAAGAAGAAGGTCGGGAATCAAGTCGTCGGACCAGGTGTAGTGGCCTGTCCAGAACCAGCCGCGCATCCCCTGGTTGAGCGGAAGCGGTGCCTGTTGCTGGAGAAAGTTGCTGCGAGGAATGAGGCGCAGTTCCACGAACGGTGGCCAGTTTTCAGATCCGGCCATTCATACTTTGTCTCTGCAATGGCTCTCGACGTCCACAGCGTACCACGCTGTGTTCCCATCAATGTAGATCCACTTGAGAAACTCATTCGACCACACTTCGACCGATTCATGCCCGCCGCGGATTCGGTCGGTCATGTTTCCCGGTCCGATCGAAACAAGCCGGCCCACCAGACCAAAGCTCTCGCATGCCCGTAGAAAGACAATGTTGTACTGCTGACAGAAGGCGGCGTCGCGGTCTGCGGCAATACCATTTACAAGCTCAGCCTGGTGGGCGTGGTTGAACAGAAACGCATCCGCAAAGGCCCTGGAAAAGGGCCGCACAATGAAGTCCTCGCTGGCGGCTATCTCTACGTGGGCGGAGTCGCGCCCGCCTGTGTTGAACTCGCCACCGGCGACGACGTTTGGCAAGGGCAAATCAACAAGCGGCACCTCGGAGACGTGGGGCTCAATGGTGCATGCCGACGACAGCGCTCTCAACGACAAGCAATATCTGATCATAAGCCGTGATACAAAGTTCTGTGAATCGTTCCGCTCGATCCTGCGTCACTCGGACGTCGAGCCCATCATCCTGCCGCCGAAAAGGCCATACTTGAACGCCCAGCGGGAGCGGTATTTCGGTGCTCTGAAATTCGAATGTCTCGACCGCATAATCTTCTTTGGCAGGCGATCGCTGGAACGGGCCGTTCGTGAATACGTTGAGCACTATCGCGGCGAGCGGAATCATCAGGAGCTGGGCAACCGGCTCATCGATCCCGGTAAGGACGTCGGCCAGCCTGACGGTGGCGTTGAGTGCCACCAACGGCTCGGCGGTTTGCTGAGATACTACCATCGCGGAGCCGCGTAATTGTTGGCAGCCGCACTCTAGCTCATTGCATCACTGGGCGCTGACATTCCGAGCGGAGGCGATGGTTCCTGTGCTGCTGTACCGCTTCGGCCACTGTGATGCGTCCCGCAGGCCGAAGTTGCGTCCCGCAGGTCGAAACGACGGCCCGAGATAGCGATCAACGCTTCACCAGCATACGACTTGCACACCGCTTCATTTCTTTGATCACACGCATCCGGGTTTTCAGGCGTGTCTATTTCGAGACGGCCGTGCCGATCCCGCTGTGGCCGTAACCGTTTCCGCAGTAGAACATTCGAAGGTGATTTCCCTCGCGAATGACGGTTGGGTATTCAACCATCTGCTGCTCCCAACCTGTGCCGGTCGGCGTGAGCTGCAGGTTGTCGTCGACACTCCGACCGCGTCGCCAGTGAATGCCGTCATCAGACTCCGCGTAACAGATCGAATAGTAGCCCCAGCGAGAGCCGATCGCGGAATACCACATGCGAAACGACCCATCGGCTTCCTGATGGACGACCGGGCCGGCAACGGCAATGTCTTCGTAGTCACGATCGGGATCACGCAGCATCACAGCCCCGCGTGTGTTCCAGTCGAGTCCGTCGTCGGAAACCGCCAGGCAGATCGTCTTCTGTTGGTTGAGGGCGTGTGCCTTTCCGATCGTCGGACAGCCGGTGTAGTAAAATCGCCATTGCGTAGATCCATCTGGAAGACGCACGCGCAACACAGAACCTCCAGCGACGCCGACCGCATCCGGATTTCCGTGTTCGCCGCTTCGAGCGAGGACGGGCTTTTCACTAGAACGTGTCCAGGACTTTCCATCGCGGCTGGTGGCCACTCCCATGCCCGGAAACGCGCTCAACCCGGAGCCTCGTCCGGCGTTGCCTGTGTAATAGAGGTGCCAGCGATCGTCGCTCATTCGGACCACGTGAGGCAGCACGCACCACCTTGCGTCGAAGGAGCCGGCTGCACCCGTCTCGAACAGTGGCCCAACCCGAGTCCATTTTGTGAGATCTGTAATCGCGGCCGTGCCGACACCGATTCGTTGTGTCCCCTTGTCATCGCCGCCGGAATAGAACAACCGGTACGTTTCTCCGGCTTGCACGACCCACGGGTTCATGCACCGCGTTGAATCGAATTCACCCTTGCGCGGCGGAAGAATCGGATTGCTGTCGTGCCGCACCCACTCGACCGGCTGCTTCAGTTCTGTGTACTCATCGGCGTGAGAGAGCCGCATCGAGACGACCTCGTGGTTCTTTCGGACGATGCCGAACAGAGTCCCGATATCGCTGCGGTCCCACGCGATTCCCTGTCCGGCTATCGGAGCGGCCACCGTGGCGACGTGGCTTAATTCACCGGCTTTCTGTGGGACTTCGAGCACGTAAAGCTCAGCATGGTCATGCCCGGTCACGAACAGCCGCCCGTTCGGCCCGAATGCTCCCCCCGAATTGCTGTTCGGCAGAAACCGTTTGATGACTGTCTCGGGAAACGTCCAGACGCCCGTCGGTTGCCAGTCGTCGTTGTACCGCACGAGCCGCGTCCTACGGACATCCGCTTCGCCATAAAACGCAAAGACAATCCACCAGTCGCCGCGCTGCCGCTCGATCCAGTTGATGGCTCCTTCCGTCTCGGGAAACTCTTTTCGTTCGAGATGTTGCAGCGTCGCGGCTTCGAAGATCTCGACCGAGTTCTTCAGCGGCGTTATCGGCCAGTTGGAATTCGCGCAGTACAGCCGCCCCTGGATCACGATGCCGCTGTTGAGGTGTTGAACCGGAGACCCGGCAGGCGCCGTCCACGTGGCCAGCGCTTTCGCAGGCACGCCGGACGTTCCTTTTTCGTAGCGTGTGATCGTCCTATTCGCGATTGCGTAGAACGAAGTCGAATCGACGGCGACGGCGTGATGCGCCCCGGAAACCGCAACACGCTGCAGTTCGCGGACCGTGATCTCCGACGCCCCGACGACCGACACGGATTGTACGGCCACAAGTGTCAGGAACAGGGCAGTCAGTCGTGTCATCGATTGTCGATTCATGGAGAGAGTTCCCGACTGTTGGTCATGAGACTGTGGTGTTTGGCGTACGTCGAGCGTCGCCGGCTGAAGTTCGCCCCGTTCGCCAAGCGACGCGACTGTTTCATCAACCGTTGTCTGGTCAAT
>JAQBZS010000763.1 GCA_027622115.1 Planctomycetota bacterium
CCTGGATGGACTCGGAGAATCCGCATCGTTGATGGGAGCCGTCAATTGCGTGGTGCGTCGCGGCGACAAATTGATTGGCGAAAACACGGACGGCAAAGGTTTTGTGAAGTCGCTGGAACCACTGATCGATCCACATGGAAAGCAAGTGGTCATGTTTGGAGCCGGCGGTGCGGCTCGAGCCATCGGAGTGGAAGTCGCGCTCGCGGGCGCGACGCACATCACGATTGTCAATCGCTCGATCGGCCGTGGGCAGGAGCTGGTCGACCTGCTGAATGAACGAGTGTCGGTCGAAGCGAACTTCGTGAAATGGGACGGCGATTACTCGGTGCCGGAAAACACGGACATCGTGATCAATGCGACGTCGATCGGTCTGTATCCCGACGTGGATGCTCGATTGGCCATCGAAATCGATTCGTTGCAATCGAACATGGTGGTGGCGGACGTCATCCCCAATCCGCCGAAAACAAATCTCGTGAAAGCCGCGTTGGCGAAGGGGTGTCCCACGATCGACGGACTGGGAATGCTTGTGAATCAAGGCGTGATCGGGATCAAGTATTGGACCGGCGTCGATCCAGACCCGACCGTGATGCGAGCGGCCTTGGAAGAGATTTTCGGGGGTTGAGGTAACCGCGGACAACTCGATATCGCTTGATTACACAAAACTGCGCATCCGTAGGACCGGTTCCTTCCGGCCGATCTTTCATCGGTATCGCGTGGCCGGTGGGAACCGGCCCTACTCGCCCCGGAAACGAGACCCAACATGAATCTCCAGCGAATTCTGACATCGATTTCAGCGATCGGTATGTTGTCGTTCGGCATTGCGTGCTCGCAGTCCGATTCCGAATTGCAGTCGGTCGAAACGCAGGCATCGACCGCGGATTCAAAACCGGTCGGCCAACAGGACTCAGCCGATGTCACGGACGCAACACCGAACACTCAACCTCAGCGCAGTTCCGACGACGAAGAATCGGAGAAACAGTCCGGCGAATCGTTCGACTGGCCATGCTGGCGTGGATCTCACGGAGACGGCACTTCTCGCGAGGCAAATCTGATACGAAGTTTTCCGGATGACGGCCCCAAGATCCTTTGGCGAAAACCGTTGGGCACCGGCTTTTCCGGATTGTCGATTTCCAGAGACCGCCTCTTCACCATGTTCGGTGACGGTGACCGTGAATACGCCGCCGGGTTCGATACGCGAGACGGGAGTGAACTCTGGAAAATCGACATCGACAAGGACTTCGCACAAGGACGCAGCTTCGGTCCGCGAGCCACACCCTATGTCGACGGCGATCTTGTCTACTTCGTCGGCGCGTCCGGTCGGGTGCTGTGTCTGACGACTGCAACCGGGAAAGAACAATGGTCGCTGAATGTGTACGACAAGTTCGAGATGCATCGCTTCACACATGAAGAGGGCCTATCACCGTCGCCGCTCGTCGATGGGACGGCGCTAATCGTGCAGGCAGGGATTTCGGTCTTCGCGTTCAATAAGAGCAATGGCGAACTGATCTGGCGGTCACTCGAAGAACGGATGAACCATTCCACGCCAACGCTGGCTCGGATCGACGGCAAGCGGCAACTGGTCGTATTGACGGGTGCGAATCTGGTCGGCCTGTCCCCGACCGATGGCGGCGAACAGTGGCGCCAGCCTCAGCAGGGCGTGAACTGTGCCTCAGCGGTTATCGGGCCGGACAGCAAGGTGTTTACAGCGGCGGCGTACGGTTTCGGCAGCCAGTTGACTCAGGTTGTAGACGGCACCGCGAGACAGGTTTACAAATCCAACACGCTGGCCACGCACCACGCAACCGCCATTCTGCAGCAGGGACATCTCTACGGATTCCACGATCGTCCCGGCATTTTCAAATGCGTCGCGTTCGCCACGGGCGAAGAAAAGTGGGTATCCCGCGCGGCTGGCAAGGGAACGTTGATCGTCGCCGACAACCAGATCATCCTGTTGGAAGAATCCGGCAAACTGCTGCTGGCCCCGGTTTCATTGGACGGCTTCGAGCCAACCGCGCAAGCACGCCTGTTGAAGGGCACCTGCTATACAGCGCCTTCCCTCGCCAACGGCCACCTCTACCTCAGAAGCAACGAAGAGATGGTCTGCATCGACCTCAAACGCTGAGGCCGTCGGGCCGGTTCGGGCCGGTTCCCACCGACCGATCTTTCATCGGTATTACGAATTCGTGTACTGCGTCAGCATTGCACTCAGATCCAGAACCAAATCCTCGATCAATTCCGGCGGTTCAAGGACTCGTGCGTTCGGGCCGAAACTGAGGAGCCAACGTTTGAGTTCTCGGGTGTCTCGGAGTTTGAACTCCGCGATCAAACTGTCGTCGGGAAGTTCCGTGAGCTGCTGACTGCTGTGCCATTGCGATTCCGCGACATACCTCGCGGCCCAATTGATGAAGCTGATTTTTACGTGCGTGACCGGCCCGTCCGTGCGATGCACGCCGAAACTTTCGGCCAGATAACTTCTCAAGTCGAACGGCTGCGGACGCGCGAAGCTTGCGGACTGAACATCGACGTCCTGCATGCGGTCGATCTTGAAATGGCGGATTTCGTCGTAGCTCGGCACAAACGCCACCAAGTACAGCGAACCCGCATGAAACACGATGCCGTAAGGGTGCAACTCGTACGCGGCGGGCTCCTTGAGCCTCGCGGATTGATACGAGATCCGCGTGACTCGTTTGTCTTCGATGCCGATCATTAGGCCGTCGATGATTTCCGCTTTTTGCGAGTAGTCGCCGTAGCCCATCGAAGTCTGATGAAACGCTTCCGCGATTGTTTCGAGATAATTCAACGCGGTCTCGCCGAGTCTCGCCCGGATCTTGCGAAACGCGCTTTGAGCACCTTCCCAGAACAGCGTGCCGGCCAACGGTTCCAAAAAGCGTCGGCCGAGATACAGCGAAACGGCTTCCGTAAGATTGAAACCGAGCGCTTCGCCCGCGTTGCCGTCCAGCAGCTTCCAATGCTTGCGACCGTGTTCGGTGACTGTCTCTTCCAACGGGAAACCCAGCCTGGCGATGGTCTCAAGATCGCGGCGGATCGTGCGGATCGAGACTTCCGTTTCGTCGGCCAATTCCTTAACCGTGGCACCGTAGCGTCGGGCCGACAATGTTTTGAGTAGCGTCCATTGCCGCAGTAGTGATGTGGTATCGCTCATCCAACAACGTCCTTGTTCGGAACGGTCAGCTCAATTGAGACTGGGCGACTTCGATCGCCTTGAGCAGCCCCTTGGCCTTATTCAGCGTTTCCTGAAATTCGAGTTCCGGGACGCTGTCCGCCACGATCCCGGCTCCGGCTTGGACATACACCGTCCGGCCCTGCACCACTAGCGTGCGTAAGGCGATGCACGTATCCATATTGCCGGTGAAGTCGATGTAGCCCACCGCGCCGGCATACGGACCTCGGCGATGCGGCTCCATTTCATCGATGATCTGCATGGCGCGGACTTTCGGCGCGCCGGACACCGTTCCCGCCGGCAGTCCGGCCCGCAACGCATCCAACGCCGAACAGCCCGGCTTGAGTTTGCCTGTGACGTTCGACGTGATGTGCATCACGTGACTGTATTTCTCGACCACCATCACATCGTCCAGCTTGACGCTGCCGAACTCCGCCACGCGACCGACGTCGTTTCGCGCCAGATCGATCAGCATCACATGCTCGGCGCGTTCCTTGGGATCCGCCAACAGTTCCGCAGCCAGTTCCGCGTCTTCTTGCTCGTTCTTGCCCCGGTGTCGCGTGCCGGCCAATGGGCGAACGGTGGTCAGTCCGTCTTCCACCCGAACCATGATCTCGGGCGAACTACCGACCAAGTCCACGTCCGGAGCCCGCAACAAGAACATAAAGGGGCTGGGATTGACGACTCGCAACGCACGGTAAATTCCGAGCGGCGACGACGTCGTTTCCAGTTTGAGACGCTGGCTGAAGACAACTTGAAAGATGTCTCCGGCGCGAATGTATTCCTTGGTTTGGTTGACGGCGGATTCGAAGGCGGCTTGCGTGAAGTTGGACGTCCACTCGATGTTGGGCTCCTGATTCACGTCGATGTCCAGCAGTTTCAGCCCCGATTCGTTGGTTTCCAACTGACCGCAAATCTCGTTGATGCGGCTGCAGGCTCGGTCGTATTCCTCCTGGGCGTCGGGGGCCTTCGTGCGGGCGTGCGCGACCACCATAATCGTTTTCTTGATGTGGTCGAAGATGACCATGCGGTCGTAGAAGCCGAAGAACAGATCCGGCACGCCGCGATCGTCTTCCGGGGCGTTCGGCAGCCGTTCGGAATATCGCACGACGTCATAACCGGCGTATCCCACGGCACCGCCAC
>JAQBZS010000764.1 GCA_027622115.1 Planctomycetota bacterium
TGCCAGTCGTGGCTTCCACCGGCACGGGGCCGGTGGAGAGCACATAGAAAACGGTAGGGTCAGCAAAGTTCAATGCTCGCAGCTTACTGCGTTAGAGCAAGCGAGACGTAAGGCCGCGAGCATTGAACTTTCGAACCACCCGACCCCTTCCCACCGCCGCGTCCTAGATAAGCACCGCCCCAACACAGGCGAATCTCGTGAATAAGAATAAGAGCCTCATCCTGGATACCATCGCTAGTAATAACACGACGTGTGTCGAGGAGTTTCGGAAACCGGAATTGGATCGCATTGCGGTTCCATTGTCGTTGCTGAATTCCGGACCCGCGGCTTCGCACGTTCCCATGACCTTCGGAGTGGACTTTCCACAGGGATTGGTGCGGGACGACAGCCGCCTGATGGTCACGGACGAGCATCGCCGGCGACCGGACGTGCAACACGAAGTCCTGGCTCGATGGCCCGACGGTAGCGCCAAGTGGGTGTTGATCGACTTCATTGCCGACGTGGTTCCCAACGGCACATCGTTCTGGAACGTGACGACGGTGGAATCGTTTGACGACGATCAAACAGCAATGGAACGATCGCCGTCTTGGGTGAATGCGGATGCACCCGTCCGCATCGTTGATCAGGGAATCGAATTCAATCGAAGTTGGTTCGGCGTTGAAGCCGCGGAAACGACTCGGATTTCGTTCGAGCTTCAAAACGATCGGCAGCAATTGCGGCGGGTCAAGATCCAGCTCGCCGACTGGGAAACCGTGGGCCCCGTACGTTCGACTTTGCGGATCGAAGGCGAGTTCGCTCGATCCGGCGGATTGCGCTTTCAAGCTCGGTTGAACTGCTATGTGCGGACCGGACTCGTCGAAGTCCAAGTCCGACTCCACAACCCCAATCGCGCCCGACACAAAGGCGGCTTGTGGGATTTGGGCGATGCCGGATCGATCTTGTTTCATGCCTTTGATGTGCGAATTTCCTCTCACAAGACTTCAAACGTCGACACAACTGCATGTTGGTGGCAGTGTGAAGCGAAATTGCCGATGCAGACTGATGACGGCGGCTTCATTTCGATTTATCAAGAATCGAGTGGTGGCGAGAATTGGCACAGCGCGAATCACGTGAATCGAGACGGCACGATCCCGTTGCGATTTCGAGGGTATCGCGCGACGGCGGCCGATGAGCGTTGGTCCGGATTGCGAGCCACGCCGACGGTCAACCTGTCGCGAAGAAACATGTCGCTGGAAGTCACGGTTCCCGAGTTTTGGCAGCAATTCCCTAAGTCGATCGAAGCCGATACCCACGGCGTGCGAATTGGGTTGTTTCCATCGCAGAGCGCGGACCTGCACGAAATTCAGGGCGGCGAACAAAAAACGCACACGATCTGGATGCGGCTGTCTCCCGGTCAACAGTCGATGCCGGCCGTGAATTCGCTGACATGGGTCCATCAGCGACCGCGAGTCATCATCGCTCCCGAATGGCATCGTGAAACGGAAGCCGTGCCGTACTTTATTACCGAGACGAATGCACCGAACGACGTGCTCCGCGAAGTTTCTCGATCGGTCATTCATGGAGACAACAACTTGCTTGCTCGTCGCGAGTTGATTGACGAGTACGGTTGGCGCCACTTCGGCGAAACCTGGGCGGATCACGAACAGGCACATTACGACGGCGACGGCCTCGTGAATTCGCACTACAACAATCAGTTCGATGTCATCCAAGGCGCGTTGGTGCAGATGCTGCGCACCGGTGACCCGGCGTGGTTTGACGTGTGGGAACCGTTGGCGCGTCACGTGTCGGATATCGACATCTATCACACGGACCGGGATCGGGCTGCGTACAACGGAGGCTTGTTTTGGCACACCGATCACTATCGTACGTCGCACACGTGTAGCCATCGCACGTATTCGTCAAGGAATGCCAAAGACGGGCAGTGCTATGGCGGCGGGCCGAGCGACGAACACAATTATACGACTGGTCTGTTATACGCGTATTATCTGACGGGCAATCGAGACTTCCGCGATGCCGTGCTGTCGCTGGCGGATTGGGTCGTCAACATGGACGACGGTCGCAAGACGGTGTTCGGGATTGCGAGCGACGGGCCGACTGGCTTGGCGTCGGCCACGGCTCAGCCCGACTATCACGGACCGGGACGTGGTGCGGGGAACTCGGTCAACGCCTTGCTCGACGGGTGGCTGATCAGTGGTGACGCCGGCTATCTGCGTTACGCGGAAGTGCTGATCCGCCGAGTCATCAATCCTCACGACGACATTGATGCTCACGATTTGCTCAATGCGGAACTGCGATGGTCTTACACCGTATTTCTGTCGGCATTGGGGCGGTACTTGCTGCTCAAGAGCGAGCACGACGAGAAAGACACGATGTATGCGTATGGTGCCTATAGCATGGTGCATTATGCCAAGTGGATGATTCGTAACGAGCGACCGTATCTGGATCATCCCGCCGAATTGGAATATCCAACGGAAACTTGGGCGGCTCAGGATCTCCGCAAGGCCAACGTGCTGCGATTGGCCGCGCGGTACATGACCGGGCGTGCTCGCGCGTCGGCGATGAAGTTTGGCGATGAACTCGCGGAACGAGCGTGGGTCGACCTGGTGACGTTCGACACGCAGGACACGATCCGTCCTTTGAACCTCGCGCTTTCCGAAGGCGGCAAGGACTGTTTCTTGCGGACGTACGGACCGGGCAAAGCCGCGCTGATCGAGGAATTCGACTTTGCGGAACCGCGCGAATTCGTGCCGCAAAAGCATCTGGTTCTTCGTGGCGCAAAATCGATTCGCGGTGCTTGCGGTATCGCGGCGCGGATGTTGAACGTGCGGCAGTGGCCGCAGTTGCTGCGTGCCTTGCGGCGGCAGTTTTGAAGCGAATTCATCACAACGAGACCCGATCGATGCGTAAGACCGTGAAATCCCTGATCGAGTTCATCGCAATGGTGCTGGTGCTTCCGGCGGTCGTTGCGTGTCGATTGGGCTGTTGCGCGTTCGGTCCGGATCGCGGCTTCGCGGCGTGGTCTCAGCTGATGTCGCTGTTCCCGGGTTTGTCCGGTCAGTTTCTGCGGCGAGCGTTTTATCGGTTGGTGCTGCCGAAATGCGGCGAAGGAACGGCCATTACTTTTGGGACCACGTTGTCGCATCGAACGGCGAAGATTGGTCGTAATGTATATCTCGGCGCGAACTGTTCGATTGGAGACGCAACGATCGAAGACGACGTACTCATCGCGTCGCACGTATCCGTGATGAACGGCAGCGAGCAACACGGAACAGCGCGGTTGGACATTCCGATTCGCGAACAGCCGGGTTGCTTTCGACCGGTTACGATCGGCGAAGATTCCTGGATCGGCGAACGAGCCATCATCGCGGCGAACGTCGGACGGCACTGCATCATTGGAGCGGGGGCGGTCGTCACTCAGCCGATTCCTGACTTCGGCATCGCGGTGGGAATACCGGCGAAAGTTGTGAGATTTCGCGAGTAGGGGAGGGGGACGCAGAGGGCATTTCCCATTCCATTTCGAGCGTTGGCGGTGGACGGCCAGTGCGGTGACGGCTTGATTCGGCGCGTGCCATCGAATCTGCGCCCGCAAGTAGGTGCTGTCCAAGCTTCTCCGCTGCAAACACTAGACCAGCCGCTGCGGCTGGCTGGCTCTGGCGGTTGTTTTTGCCTTGCCGGACGGTGGGCTCGCCGATTCCGCTTGCGGTGTGGCGGCGAACGAGGCAGTGCCCACCGTGAACTGTGGTTTGACAATCCAGGCATTCAGATGGAGCATGGTTGAAGGCACTGGCAGAGCCAGTGGCACACATTACAGGCGGAAACGTCAGTGCCACCCCGCCGTCAGAATCGATCGGATGCGGGCGGGCTCAGTGTCCATCGCAAGCCCGATCCTTGGATGAATTTGCCACCTCGTTCAAGACGCCGACAACTTGCCGATGGTGATGGATTATGATCGTCCGAGACTCACAGCGAACACTGATGCGAGGATTTCATGATGCCTATTCACGATTGGACGCGAGTTTTTCCGGGAACTTTTCACCATTTCCATTGCTCGTGGATCACACATCTTTCGGAAGCTTTGAACAGCGGCCTCTTGCCGGACGACTACTACGCAATGGCGGAGCAAGACGCGGATGATGTGATTCCAGACGTGCTGACGTTGAGGCGCGGCGGTGTTGCAGAGCGAAACGACACGGGCGGCGTTTTGCTGGCGGAAGCACCTCCCAAAGTCAGCCTGAGGATGTTCGCGGATGAAGACGCCACCTATCGAGCGTTGCGGCGGACGATCGTGATCCGGCATCGGAGCGGGCGGGAAATC
>JAQBZS010000765.1 GCA_027622115.1 Planctomycetota bacterium
TGGCCGCCGAGCCGAAGAAACTGAGCGCGATGTAGCGGCCCGCCGACAAGCTGAACTGAAAATTGACAGTCGTATGCGTGTTGGCTTGAAACCACGGAACCGGTTCACCTCGTTTGAATGGCATGGCAGTTAATCGTTCGTTCGCTTGAGTCGTGAGAGGAACTCGAAGGCTTCGACTTGGAAGCCGCGCACAAAAAAGGCCCGACGCAATTCGCGACGGGCCGTGAGTCTATCGTATGCACCGAGCGATTTTAACGCCGGAATGTTCCTAAAAACGAACTGCGAATTCCTCGGTTGACGAACTTCGTTCCCAGGCTCGGACCCTGGAACGACAACTTCGTCGAGTAAGCGGCCGTGGCATTGTCGATCTTGGTCAGCGGCTGATAGTAAACCACTTCGTTCGTGCAAACGCAGTCGTTGTCTTTCAGCTTGCGAGTGGTGATCTCGGCAAAGTCGCCAGCTTTGAAAACGCCGACATTATCGAGGTGGTTGTTCTTCAACTCAAAAGGCACCTTTTCGACTTTGACCACATTTTTGGTGTAGTCCTTCGCGGTGTTCGTCACGAACGAAACTAAGGCCGCGTGCTGTTCCGGAGTGGCTCGGCGATCGACCATGATGATCGATTTGATATCGCCAGCCTGCATCGGAAAGACTCCGTCGTAGCCAAGCGTGCCTTGAGCGTGCAAAACCAAAGCGGCTCCCAGGCCGTCGAGCTTCACGTCGTTCCATTGGCCCTTGTCAACTTTCCAAGCCATCAATGCTTCCTTGCCAGTCAGACTCATTTCGGCGTTGGCAAAGCATGGGCCGGTGAAAACGTTGCAAGTTCGAGCTTCCAGGTACTCACCAGTGATTTGAGCGGCGGGCAAGCTGGTGGTTAGCAGAGCCAACAAACCAGTCGCCACAAGCGATTTGATCATTTTCATTGCGTGGTCCTCAACAATTCGAGAAGAAGCGGATTGGCGATTCGATTTCAACAGCGGTCGAAAAACCGCCGCGAACGCCGTGCTGGGATGAATCGATCATCGCAAGCGAAATCGATCCGGTCAAGAGGCGTGGCGGCTTCGCGAGTTTGATTGCGGCGATGCCGATGTGGCTAACTCACTGGACCCCGACCAACGTCCGCGAGAGCCTCACCGCCGTCCCTGCAAAAGCCATGAAGCAATCGCTCCGTGACAACCTCGCGACCACCTTGACCTCCCAACGAACCACCGCCCACCGTGAGTTCGCAAAAAGTTCCAGGTAGCCCAAGAACACGCGTCAAAACATTATCAACAGCCCACTCACGCACTACGCGAACCAACTCACGGACTACCGAAGCCGCGCTACTTCTTGCTTTTGAGCGCGACATTGGTCCGCTGCAGATCCACCGTCGTGGAGATGTTGTGCGTGTCGAAACGCCGCATGAGTTCCCCGACTCCCTGCGACATTTCCAAGGCTCGTTCCTCCGTGTACAGCGGCAGCAACCGATAGAGCTGAATGGTGCGGCCGTCGTCGGTTGTGAAGCTGTGGCCCACAATGATCAGTAGCGACGTGAAGGGGCATTTCGGAGTCAGCCGTTCGGGCGGCTCGCCGTTGGCGATGATCGTGACCGGGCCGCCCAGCCAGGTCTCGTTGGCGTGAGGATATCCCGCCACCTGCCGCAACCATTGAATCGGCCAGCCGAAGTTCGGATCGGCCAGTGCCTTGTCAGTCAGCGGCCAATCGGCCGGAAGCTCAATGAACAGTTCGGCGAACTGGTACTCCTCTTCGCCGTCCGGGACGGTCATCGCCCGATCGCTCATGCCGGTGGTGAACAGCGTGAGGACATTACGCGACTTCTTGGGTCTGGTGAACAGCGTGAGGAGATTATGCGACTTCGTGGGTCTGATGACATGAATGGCGATCGGCGGATCGGTCGTCGGCACGATCTCGATCAAAGATCTGTCAAGCACCTTGCCGAAGTTCTTTTGAAAGAACGCCACCACTGGCTGCTCCGGCGGCTTCTGCCGCTGCGGAGGCATCGTCGCCCCCAGTGACTTCAGGTATTCGGCAATCTGCTCCTTTCCACTGCTGATGGCATAACTCAACGGTGTGAAAAGGATGCTGTCATCCCCGATCCAATTAAACACCCGATTGATGTCCGCGCCATGCTTGACTAACAACTTGACGATTTCCAACCGTTCGTCATCGTCACATTCTTCAGTGTCTCGATTGATCGCGGCAAAAAAGCCTCGGCCAATTGTCGCATCCGCGCCGCGCGACAGCAGGAATCGAATCATCTTCAGGCTGGCATCATTAATTGAAGAGATTAATGGTGTAACTTCCTCTGGCATCGCGATCGCATTGATTTTGTAACCAAGGTCGAGCAGCATTGTGACCATGTCGAATTGGTTGTTGCTAATCGCAGTTTGCAACCAGTAAAGCACTTCAACGTTTGGGTTCGGACTTGATGGATTAGGATTGCGGTATTCGGGATGCTCTGTGAGTAATTCTCTCGCGGTAGACACATTCCCTGTACTCACGGCATCATAAAGTTGACGAGCAATGTTTTGTGCCATCTCAGCTAAGCCTCGCGATGGAAATGAATGGAAGTTTGTTGGAGTACCAGGGGTCGCACACTCACCAGAACGTGGCACCAGATTCTAGAATTTTGGCCATATCTCGGAGCGCCTTTTCGATTGCCGCAGGTCCAGCGTCCTTTACCGCGTCAATCCTCTTAAAAACAGCTTCCGCATATTTCGCCGAATGGATTCCCTTGGCACCATTCACGGCCCAGCACATGTTCTTGATCTGGGACTTGGTCGCGCCCGCCAGTTCATCGGCGGTTCCCATCAGGCTGATGTTGTTTTCCGCCAGGATCTTCTTGGACAGGTCGTTCCATTTCCGCTTGCCAAATGACCAGAAGCTGAAGGCACCTTTCATCACGATGTGATGCGTGTGAATCTGAACCGATTTGATCAGCCCATCGTCCACCTGCTTCAGCAACGCCACGGGCTTCGGTCGCAATCTTTCGAGAAGCGTACACCAGCCCGCGTTGTGGACCAACACCGCTTCGGCGCTGACGGCGAATGAGTGGTGATCGCGAATGGTCAGATTGCAAACAGGAACTTGCTGAGCGTCCTGAACCGAAACGCTCTGAACCTGATGCGGTTTCCCATCACGACCGACCAGAATATCGCCTACCTGCAACTCATGCGAATCAACCCAGCGGCCAGGAATCGAACGCCCCTGATCTTCAGCCACCGGCAAGTGACCCGGATTCTGACGCTGATTCAGCTTCTCACCTTCAATCACCCAGAACGGATGCTTGGCTGTGACCTCAATCCGCGCCTCGCCCACCACGAGCGAAACCATCTGGCCGGAATCCACGTTGTTATGCCGTTCCAGAACCTCGGCCGGAACCCACTCGCCGCTCGCGAAATCGAACGCATTCACGAACTCACCCGGCTGAACTTCGCCGATCGGTTTGGAACCGGTCGTCGTTGAAATCAGCGTGTCTGGCGCGAAGCACATGATCTCGCCTTGCACCGCCGTCGCGCATTCCGCAGCGGCATTCGTCGCGCCGGTTCCCGCGTTCATGGCCGACTTGGCTTGGGCGACACCCAACAGCCCCATTGCCATCTTCGCGCCGTTGTCCAAAGTGAGTCCGTTCTGAGTCGCGTCGTACGCGCCTTTGACGCCGGTGATGACGTTGCCGACGGTGTCCATTCTGTCAACCGCTCTGGCGACTTGACCTATTCGGCCAGAAGCTCCAGACAGGTTACCAGTGGCTGTCGCAAGCGCTACATTTGTGCCGATGTCGGCGAAAACGCGGGCTCCGTCGTAGCCCACGTCGCTGACGGGGTCCACGTCCCACACGTCATCCGGATCCCATTGCCCTAATGAAACCGTGGCGGCGGCTGTATCGACCGCCGAATTCACGATCGCCTTAGATCCAGTCTTCAGGCCGTTCCAGAAACCGAGTTCCGGTTCTTGGAACGGTCCGATGTGTTGTTTTTGGGGCGGAAGTGGCGGCGGTGGAGAGCCCGGCCGAATCGGACGGGCCGGGGTCCCCAACAGCATCAACGCTGGCATGAGCGAGGTCGGTGGGGCCGCCAGTGTCGGTCGCATCGTGCTGAAACTGCTGACCGGCATTCCCATGAAGACGGCGACTTACGACCACGCCATGTTGCTCTGCGCCGTCTTGAATTGATGCGCAGCCGCATTCAACAGCGCGTCGTCCAGAGTCGCCAGCGTCAACGCGGTCAACTGCCGCTGAGTGATCGACACTGCGATAGCCCAATAGTAGCGGACTCCTGAAGATTTTCGATAATCTTCAAAGGGAGGACATTATGGA
>JAQBZS010000766.1 GCA_027622115.1 Planctomycetota bacterium
GTGATCAGACTCGAAGCGGTCCGGGGTTCAACCGGCGCGATTTCTTGAAAGGCTCCGGTGCTGCGGTTGCAGCCACGGCATTGGCCACGCAGGAAGCGGAAGCCCAAAAATCGCTGAAGCCAAACGTCGCCGCCGCCAAACCGCAGGCGATCAAACTCAACGTCAACGGCAAGACCGTGGAAGTCACCGTCGAGCCGCGTACCACACTGCTGGACGTTTTGCGCAGCCAATTGGACCTGACCGGCTGCAAGCATGTTGAAGATCAGGACTACGTGTTGGGTGCCGACACCGTCATGGTTGACGGTAAGGCCACTTACGCCGGCAAGACGCTCGCCATTGCCGTGCAAGGCAAGAAGATCACGACGGCGGAATCGCTGCGCAACGGCGACAAGGTGGACGAAGTCGTCTCCGGATTCGTCAAGCACGACGCCATGCAGTGCGGTTTCTGCACGCCCGGTTTCGTGGTCGCCACGCGAGCCTTTCTGAACTCGAAGCCCAAGGCCACGCTGGACGAAATCCAAAAGGGACTTGGCGGAAACATCTGTCGCTGCGGCACCTACCAAGGCATCACGCAATGTGCCCTGGAAATCGCGAAGGGAGGTCAATGATGCCCGTTGAACGCAAAATCGGCTGGAAGCCACGCGAAGCAAACTCGTTGATCGGCGGACGCCATACCCGGCTTGAGGGTTCCGGCAAGGCCACCGGCCACGCGAAATTTGCGGCGGACACTCAGAAAAAGGACACGCTGATTGCGAAAGCCATCTCGTGCCCGCATGCCCACGCGACCATCAAGAAGCTCGACACGTCACTCGCCGCGAAAGCTCCCGGCGTGAAGGCCGTGCATGTCTTTAATGGCGAAGGCATCGAGATTAAGTGGGAAGGTTCACTCGTCGCCGCCGTGGCTGCCGAGACTGCCGACCAAGCCCGCGATGCCGCCAAGTTGATCAAGGTTGAATACGAAGTCCTCCCGCACTGGGTCGACGAAGCGGACCTGGAAGGCGCGATCAAGGCCGAGGCGACTCGTCCGCTGGGCGACAACCAAAAGGGTGATGTCGCCGCCGCACTGAAGACGGCCAAGGTGGTCGTCAAAGGCCGCTACGGCGTCGCCACCATCAGTCACATGTGCATGGAGCCTCACGGTTCGCATTGCGAATGGACTGGCGATGACGAACTTGAGGTCACGCTTTCCACGCAAAACGTTTCCGGCACCGGCGGCCAGTTTGCCGGACCGCTGGGATTGGATGCCACGAAAGTCCACATCAAGTGCGACTACATCGGCGGCGGATTCGGTTCCAAGTTTGCCGCGGATGAATGGGGTTTGGCCGCCGCCAAGATGGCCAAAGACGCCGGTCGCCCCGTGCGGTTGATGCTCGATCGAGCTGCGGAATTGAAGATCGCAGGCACGCGGCCTTCCGGTTTTGCCGACGTCACGATCGCTGCCAATGCGGACGGCGAGATCATCGCGTGGGACAGCCATCACTGGGGAACCAGCGGTTTGCAGGGCAGCACGGTGGCCCTGAGCCAATATCCCTACGTCTTCGAATTCGCCAACCGCAATCGCAAGGCCACGGGCATCAAGACCAACTGCGGTCCCAACCGCGCTTGGCGAGCCCCGCCACATCCGCAATTGTGTGCATTGACGGACACGGCGATTGACGACGTTGCAGCCAAGCTGGGCATGGACAGCTTGGAAGTCTTTCGCAAGAACCTCGACAAGACGCCGCGGCCGGAAGTCTACGGTCCCGAGTTGGACATTGCGGCCAAGCTCATCGATTGGAAGAAGAAGTGGCACGCGCACGGCAAGGGAGCCGGCAAAGGCCCGATCAAGCAGGGGCTGGGTGTCGCCATTCACCAATGGGGTGGTCGAGCCCACGCGGCGCTCTGCACGGTGAAGGTGCATCCCGACGGTGCCGTCGAATCGTTCGGCGGCAGCCAGGACATTGGCACCGGCACCCGCACGGCGATCGCGATTGTGCTCGCCGAAACGTTCGGTCTGCCGCTGTCGGCCGTGAAGGTCAACATCGGTTCGAGCAAGTACCCGCGATCCGGCCCGTCCGGCGGCAGCACCACGATCGGCGGTGTCTCCGGCCCAAATCGTCGAGCCGCACTGCAACTCTTGTGGCAGATCACCGACCTCGTCGCGAAGAAGTACGAAGTTGAAGCGGGTGATCTCACCGTTTCCAAGGGTGCGTTCCGACTCAAGAACAAGCAGGTCTGCACCTGGAAAGAAGCGTGCTCGTTGATTGGCCCCATGCCGATTGAAGCTCAGGGCGAAGGACCCAAGAGCGACGGTCTGACCGACAGTGGCGTTGGCGGAGTGCAGATGGCCGACGTTTCCGTCGACATTGACACCGGCAAGGTCAAGATCAACAAGCTTGTGGCCGTTCAAGATTGCGGCTTGATCATTGATCGCTTGACTGCCGAAAGTCAGGTCTATGGTGGGCTCATCATGGGCATTGCCTACGCGGTGAGCGAAGAACGCATCATGGACAACAAGACCGGGCGGTTCATCAACGCGGATTTGGTGAACTACAAGCTGCCGCGGATCGGCGACATCGGCGAATTGGTGGTCGAAATGTACGAACCCGACGACCAATACGATCGCGGCGTCATCGGTCTCGGCGAACCACCGGTCATCGCGACCGGAGCCGCCATTTCGAACGCCGTGGCCAACGCCATCGGTGTCCGAGTCTCCACGCTGCCGTTGACTCCCAAGCGAGTCCTCGAAGCGCTCTAGTTCTTGTTTCCAATCTCGGCGCCCCGCCTGTTTGCGGCGGGGCCGTCGTTTTCCCAATCGCCGGTCTCGCGATGGTTTCGATTTCTTTCGCATCGACCGACGGCAAATTAGCGACACCCCGAGACACCTCATAAGGAGCAACTCATGAACCCGTTCGAATACGCGAGTCCGGAGACCGAAGTGGAAGCTTTGGAACTCCTGAACGATCACGACGGGAATACAGCCGTATTGGCGGGCGGCATCGATCAGCTCAACCTGATGCAGCTCGACCTTTCGGCTCCCCAACGAATCGTCGACATCAAGAACATCGACTCGATGCGCGGCACCCAACCCGTCGGCGACGGCGTGCTGGTCGGTGCGTTGAGCACACTGGAAGAACTGAAGGACGACCCGCTACTGGCGGACTACCGTTCGCTCGGTGACGCGGTGGAAGAAGTCCGAGCCATTCAGTTGCAGCACACCGGTACGTTGGGTGGCGATTTGTGCCACATGCCCAACTGCTGGTACTACCGCAACGGCTACGGCTTGTTGGCTCGGGAAAACAACGAGTCGCTCGTGGAAACCGGCGACAACCGCTACCACGCGATCCTCGGCAACCAAGGCCCGGCGAAATTCGTCAACGCCTCGCGATTCGCTCCGGCGCTGATCGCGTGGGGAGCCCGAGTCCGCATCATCGGTCCGGCACCGGGACAAGAAGAACTGCTCCCGTTGGAGTATTTCTACGTCACGCCGCGACACGAACGTCAGGGCAACAATGTGTTGCAGCCCGGTCAGATGATTTCGCACATTTGGCTGCCATCACCGAACGGAATGCAGAGTGCCACGTACGACGTGATGCAATTGGAAGGGCTGGACTGGCCACTCGCCAGCGCCGCCTGTGCCTTGAACATCGAAAACGGCATCGTCCGCGATGCCAAGATCGTGATGGGGCACGTGGCACCCGTGCCGTGGATCGCCCGAGATGCCTCGCAACGTTTGATCGGTCAGCCGATCAATGAAGCCACGGCACAACTCGCTGCGGACGAAGCCGTCTTGAATGCGACTCCGTTGACTGACAACGGTTACAAAGTCCAAATCGCCAAAACCGCCGTCAAACGAGCTTTGCTCAAGGCGGCGGATCAATTGGAGCTGTAGTGCCAACCCCGTGCGACCGAGTCGAGAATTGTTCTGGACCGGTCGCATGCTTCCGACACCGACAAGTAACCTCTCAATGGAGGACCGATCATGTCCACACAACTTCCCGTGGCGCAGGCCACGCGCTGCAAGAGCCTGTTGTCGAAGGGCCTGTACATCAACGCGGGTCTTCCCGTCGGGGAAGAGGCCACCGGCGACGGCAATTTCTGGTGCGGCAAAACGCAAACCGTGCTAGGACCCGACCAAGACTTGTGCGACGGCGAACACTGCACGAACCCCAATCGAACGTGCTACGAACGCCCGTAAGTCGCATCGGCGAATAAATATCCTGAGTCTACCGGATTCTATGTGCTCTCCACCGACCCCGCGTCGGTGGAAGCACGACTGACAAGCTACCGGCTTTCATCTCATCAACCATCCCGTCGCCGCTTCCACCGGC
>JAQBZS010000767.1 GCA_027622115.1 Planctomycetota bacterium
CGTCGCCCCACCGATTGCTCTATCCGCAGGTTATGCTACATTTCGTGCTTCCACGAACTGACATACGCATCCGCGGACAACACAATGAGCGAACACGGGCGACCGACAACGGGCGAGGCAGCGGAGATTTCTCTTCGGCCAACGGAAGGCTGGCATTGCTGCCACTTTTTTTACCAATTCGATCGCGCCCGGCTTGCCGGGTTCGACGCCGCCACGATCGAAAAGGGCCGAGCGAAACTGATTGCCTCGCTCGACTCGGACGCGGACGGCTCGCCCGCGCGATTGCAAACGTCCGTGGTCAGCGGTCACAAGGCGGACTTTGGGTTGATGGTCCTGGACTCGGACCCGTTGGTCGTCGATTCGGTTCACCAACGATTGCTGGCCAGCACCCTGGGGCCTGCCTTGGTTCCGGTCTATTCGTATGTGTCGATAACCGAAGTCTCCGAATACGTGCCGACGTTGCAGCAGTATGGCGCTCGGTTGGTCGTTGAAGGCGAAGAGGAGGGCAGCCCCGCTTATAATGCGAAATTGAAAGCTTACGAGCAGCGCGAAGTCCACATGCGGCGACAGCGGCTCACACCCGAATTTCCGCCCTGGCCGGCGACCTGCTTCTATCCGATGAACAAGAGCCGTGTGCCGGGTGCCAACTGGTTCACACTGGAGGCTGATCAACGCATTGCGTTAATGGCGGAACACGGCCGCACGGGTATGACGTTTGGCGGCAAGGTAACTCAACTCATCACTGTCAGCCTCGGCTTTGACGACTGGGAATGGGGCGTAACGCTCTGGGCTCGCAATCCCGAATTTCTCAAAGAAATCGTCTATCGGATGCGGTTTGACGAAGCGAGCGCAAAGTACGCCGAATTCGGCCCGTTCTATACAAGCTACGTCACCTCCGCGGCAGAAATGCTGGATCACTGCCGAGTCGGATAAATAGATCCGCCACGCGATCGGATCACGATTCATGTATCTGATCTTGAATTTTTTGCCGGGATAACAGGATGAACTGGATCTTGTGGATCCGGTTAACCTGTCGAATGCTGTCCGCAACGCTCCGTTTCCGACGGGGTCCTTTCTGGCGGCACGAGATAGTGCGAGGGAATCGCGAGCGGTAGAAGACGGCGTCACTCAATGCCTGGCGCGGATCACTCCGCATCTTCTGATTCGACCACTGGTGCACCGACCGCGGTGAAAATTTGGTCGCGAATTTCTGCAGCGTCCTCAAACAATCGCCAACGATCACGGTCGATGCGGTCTGCCGCATTAATCATGCGCGCGTTGTCGGGTTGTTCATCCGTCACATTGCGGATCAGGATCGCGACGATACGGTCTGGTGACGTCCTGGCAATCTGCCCATAGATTTCTGGATCTTGCTCGCCGCTGTCGCCAATTAGCAGGAACCGCCGGCCTGGAAATGCCTTCATGATTTCGCGGATCGCTTGCCTTTTAAACTGGGTTTGCGAACCGAGCATGTCAAGCAAACTGGAGTCCTTAATGCGGTAGTGCTTGAGATGAAAGGTTGCGTCGGGAAAACCCTCCGCACGCAGAAACAACGCCAACGGCGGATAAAGCTGCCATGGGCTGCCCGAAACATAATGAATCGCGACGCCTCGCCGGGAAGCAACTTGATAGAGCTTTGCCATGTCCGGCACGGCACGAAAATCCCTCAGCAGCGTGTTCGCCAGCATCTCGTGCCGATCGGTGACGTGCGTATCTTTGATCGTGTCGTCGATGTCCGAGATAATCGAGAACCCATGATCCGGAATGAGCCGCACCTGGCCTGCGAATAGTCGTTTGTCCTTCGGCGGCAAGACGGCTTGAAATCGTATCCACGGAGGGACAACCGGCTCGTCGGCGTTCCCGGCCTCCAGCAGGTCCGCAGCTATCGACAGCCCGCCTTGGAAATGGCCATTCGATTCGGATTGCTCAAGCGGATACTCCCGATCGCCGATTCGGACAGAGATGTCCTTGCCCCTTTCGTTGTCCACCAGAAAAGGGCGCATCCGCCGGATCAGCGTCTGGGCTTCACGACTGTTCGGCTTCAACTGCATCGACCGTCGCAAACTGTCGATTAACGCTTGACGCTTGCGAGAATCCGTATCCGGCTCATGGATGTTTCCGTGGATTGCTAATGTCCAGGTCCGCTGTTGTGCGTCGAACGTCGCATACGTGGGATAAAAGACAACCTGCTCGTCGTCCCGAATCTGCGACATGCTCAAACCAGCCAGCAACAACGAATTCAAAAGCCACACAATGAAGATCCTTTACTTGCCGGGACAATTGACATCGCCATTGTAAGCGAATGACACCTGCACGGCCTACCTACGCGTGGCGATCGCCATAGCTGGCGAGCCGAACGAGCCGACAACGAGCGCGGTCAGGCGTGCGCACGCGAGAGCTCGTTGTGATCATGCTCGCCCTTTGGCCTTCTAGGTCCCGCACGGGCGTATTGAAGTGCCTGATATGACAGGCCAATTGGCGGCTTGTGCGAAGCTAGACGCGATGCCGCCCGCAACGAACGGTTAGGACGCTTCCTGGCGTGTTTGCCGGTTGTTCAGTACCCCATTCCGCGGGTAAATTGAACTCGTCAGGTGTCCGCCACGGTCGCTCCGTGAAGGACTTCCAATCGATTCCGGGGACGCTTGCGGCGAAAATCACCGCGCCTACTTATCGCAACGCCCCCGGCTCGGTCTGACCGTACATAGGTGCCTTCAATGTCCTCTGAGCTAAACGATCCGCCGTTGGGCGAGTCCGATACTCGCTCCAAACTCATCCAACCAGGGTCGTTTGAATATATCGAAGCCAGTATCCGAAACGACGCCCGAGGAATGGAGTTCGGCGACGACTTTGAGTGGCTCTGCAAGTGGTTTTTGGAAAACGCTCCCCGGTATCGAGGTCAATTCGACAAAGTTTGGTTGTGGAAGGACTGGCCAGATCGGTGGGGGACGGATGCGGGAATCGACATCGTCGCTCGCACGCGGACGGGGGAGTTGTGGGCAATTCAGGCCAAGGCGGATCATCCCGACCGGGCGATCTCTAAACGGGAGATTGACTCGTTCCTATCCGAATCGAACCGCCCGCAGTTCGCCTATCGACTGCTCATGGCCACGACAGACGCCGTCGGAGCCACGGCCCGTCGGACGCTTCATGGTCAAGAGAAGCCCGTGGGGCTGGTCCTGCGTGGTTATTTCCTGACGGAAGAAGTTCAGTGGCCGCTTCAGATTGAAGGAACAGCCGCGCGACTGCCACAGTGGAATGCACGACCTCACCAAGAGACTGCGATCGAGGCCGTGGTCCACGGCTTTCGAGACCATGACCGAGGCCGACTCATCATGGCCTGCGGCACGGGCAAGACGCTCACAGCATTGTGGATCGCCGAGCGGTTGCAGAGCTCTCTCTCGCTGGTCCTCGTCCCGTCGCTCTCGCTGGTGCAGCAGAACCTTTCCGAGTGGGGCCGTCACTCGATGCAGGACTTCGACACGCTCGTCGTCTGTTCTGACGAATCGGTTTTACAGAGCAAGGCGGATACGGCGATTCAATCGACGGCCGACCTGGGAGTGAAGGTCACGACGGATCCTGTAGAGATTCGGCGCTTCCTCGGCCAGCGTCGGAAACGCCCGGCCGTCGTGTTTGCCACGTACCAGTCGTCCGACCGCATCGCAGCCGCGCAGGGAATGTCTTCAAATTGGGAGGGCGAGGCTCCTGCCGAGCCGAGGGACCGTCGAAACATCGAGAAAACCGGCTCAGCAGGAGCTTCGCCCTCCCGTCAAGCAAAACTGTTCGACCTGGTGATCTGCGATGAAGCCCACCGTCTGGCCGGACACGCCGAAGGCCTGTTCGCGACCGTGCTGGATGGCAAGAAAATCAAAGCTCGCAAGCGGTTGTTCATGACCGCCACCCCGCGCTACATCAAGGATCACGTCAAGCGGCGAGCGGCGGAACTGGAATTCGAACTCGTCTCGATGGACGACGAACACGTCTTCGGCCCCGAATTCCATGTCCTCACCTTCCACGAAGCAATCAGTTCGGACCCGCCATTGCTGACGGATTATCAGGTGGTCGTGATCGGAGTCACCGACCGCGAAGCCAAAGCGTGGGCCGAGCAGGCCCGCTTGGTCCGCACGGCCGAGGGCTTCAGAACTGATGCCCGAACGCTAGCCGCACAGATCGGCTTGGCCAAGGCGATGAAGAAATACGACCTGCGAAAGATCATTACGTTTCACTCGTCGGTGGCGAAGGCCAAATGGTTCGTCGATGCCACACTGCGAGATTCCTTGCCGGGAGTGATCCCGCACCTGACGCGATCGG
>JAQBZS010000768.1 GCA_027622115.1 Planctomycetota bacterium
CTTTGCCGCACTTGCTCGAAATTCGGAATCAGAAATCGTACGAGCGGCGTCCGAGTCATCCAGTTCCTGTGGTATCATTCGAGCTTAGGCAAGTTCATGCACACATTGCCGGTCAAAGAAACGGTCGATTCATGAAGGTTCAGCAGTTCCTTGAACACCACGGCGTCACCGAAAACCCCTACGGTCAAGAAGACGCCCAGTCCGATCACGTTTTCAAATCGCACTGCCTGTTCGCCACGCATCACCCGGCTTGGGACAAGATTTACGGTCGACCCGACAGTCCGTCCACGTCGGTCATCTTCGGCGAAAAAGGTTCCGGCAAGACGGCCTTGCGGTTGCAGGTCGTCGAGGAACTGAAGAAGTACAACGACGAACCGAACAACCACGACCGAGCCTTCGTTATCGAATACGACGACTTCAACCCGTTCCTCGACGCATTTCGCGACCGCCTGCACGGAAGGAAGCGGCGGCCGGATCGAGTGCTTGCTAATTGGCGATTATGGGACCACATGGACGCCATCTTGAAGCTCGGCGTCACGCGACTGTCTTCCGCCGTGGTGGACGGCGAAGCGGACGGCATGACCGCCAGCCGCGAAGACATCGATCACCTTTCGCTGACTCAGAAACGCGACCTATTGCTGCTGGCTGCGTTCTACAACCACTCGTTCAATTTGCCGCCCGTCGAACGTTGGACCCAACTCAAACGTAAAATTCGATTCTCGACATGGCGTTCCGAATGGGATCGAGCCCTCGCCGTGGGCGTGACGCTGCTCACGGTGATCGTGGCATTGTGGAGCTGGGAGTTTTCGAATCTCTTCAGCCTCTGGACACTCGGATTCATTGGAGCCGGGTGGTTCCTGTGGCTCAAACGGCAGTTCGGCCTGTGGTGGACGGCGCGGCGAACACGTCGGCAGGTCCGCGTGTTCGAACATTTGACGCATTCCCTAAGACGCATCCTGTCGCGCTTCGAGCGACCGCTGATCGCCGGACAACCGACACCGAGCAAGGACCGCAGCGACGATCGCTACGAATTGCTGACCAAATTCCAGTCCATTCTGAAATCGCTCGGTTACGGCAGCATCGTGGTGTTGGTGGATCGAGTCGACGAGCCGCACTTGGTGAACGGTTCAGCCGAACGCATGAAGGAACTGTTGTGGCCGATGTTCGACAACAAGCTCCTAAAGCATCCGGGCATGTGCTTCAAAATGCTGTTGCCGGCCGAGATGACGTATTACCTCAATCGCGAAAAGAAAGAGTTCTACGAGCGATCCCGCTTGGACAAGCAAAACTTGATCCAGGCCCTCGAGTGGACGGGCGAGTCGCTGTACGACGTGGCGAACGATCGCTTGCGAGCCTGCGTGGGCACAAATGACGAGACCGGCCCAGCGGCGAGAGTCTCGATTCGCAATTTCTTTGTGGAGTCCGTGGAGAAGGACGAATTGATCCACACATTTGCCAAGCTGCGAGTCCCCCGGCATCTCTTCAAATTCCTGTACCGGGTCATCGTGGACCACTGCAATCGTCACACGGACGAGCAGCCCGAGTGGTACATCAGTCGAGAAACTTTGCAGTCGAATCTCGCCGTCTATCAGCGAGAACTTGAAGCGTTCGACCGAGGCATGGGAACGGGCTAAATTTTCAACACGCTAGCCAGACCCCGATCCCCAAATGTGGCAAACTCGTTCTTATCGCGAGTCCATCCAAACACTCTCAATGAAAATGTCGTCGTCGACCGTGGACGATGTGTCTTGGTGGGGGGCCGAACCGCCCCTGGATGAACATTGGCGGTCGTGGTGCGACGACAAACACGGCCGTGGTGGATGGCCCGCGAACAATCGGGCTCATTGTCGAGGCGATTGGCGTGGATTCTCGCTCACCAAGCCCTTGAATGCTCGTGATCACATCGTCCGGGACACCGCTTTGGGAGAGTTGAATGATGCCATCCGGGCTGAGGTCAAAACGCCCGCCGCGCGATTCCACGGCCCGCAAGATCAACTCGTTGCTGACCCCCGCGGCGGACAGCTTGATCACATCGTGGTTGTCCATCGCCGTTGGCGGTGCGGGCGAGGCGTAACCATCGACCGAATACGAAGGCTGTGTTTCATGAATGTACGCGTGGCGGCTTGGCGAACTGCAACCAGTCATCGCCAACACAAGCATTGTTGCAAGAGCAAACATCTGGGTGGAAATGGTCACGGGCGTCTCCGGTTGACTCAAAGCCGTCGTGTATCCCAAATCCGGGTTTGGGCCAAGTGAGATTCGAGCGATTTGCGGTCGGCGTCGCATGCTCCGTGTCTTTTCCTGCCAAATGGCCCGTGTTACAGCTTGATTCCCAGTTGAGGGACGATGATCAAGAAGGTCACCGCCGTGATCACCACGGTGCCGATCAGATTGAGCCAGAATCCGTATTTCATCATCTGAGTGATCCGGATCTCGCCGGAACCGAACACAATGGCGTTTGGCGGCGTGGCGATCGGCAACATGAACGCGCAACTGGCCGAGACTGCGGCCGGGATCATCATCAGCCGCGCATCGATGCCCATGCTGACGGCAGCTGCGCCCAGAATCGGCAGAATGGCGCTAACCGTGGCGACGTTGGATGTGAATTCGGTCAAGAACGTCAGCATCAAACAGCAGGCGGCCACCACCATCACCGGGCTCCAACCGTCCATCGAACTCGCGGCAAGATCGCCCACCCATTCCGAGAGCCCGGTCGATTTGAATCCGTCCGCCAATGCGAATCCGCCACCGATCAACAACAGGATGCCCCACGGCAGCCGCCGAGTGGTGTCCCAATCCATCAGGTATTCGGTCGAATGAGCGGCTCGCTTTCGAGCCGGCAGCATGAACAGCAACACGGCCATGCTCATCGCCACGGTGGAATCGTGGAGTGTCCCCTTGGGTAACCCCAGCCAGCCCCGCAACCAGCCGTCCCAACCGCTGGTCAGCGTGTAGTCGCCGAAGATCAGCGGCTTGCGAAAGATCCACAGCAGAGCCGTGCTGACAAACACCACCAGCATCATCCATTCGGCGTGCGAGGGTCGCCCGAGTTTTCGCAAGCGGTCGCTGAAGAAGCTGCGGTCGATGCGGTCGACTCCGGGCAGGCGAGGCACGCGCCACGCGAGTACGCCCCAGGCGCAGAGCAACAGCACGCATCCAGCCGGCACCAAACAGATCATCCACTGACCGGCGGAAAGCTCGGGTTGGCCGGGGAATTGGCGTCGCCAGACTTCTTGAAATTGCACGTTGGTCGGAGTGCCGACGAGCGTTGTGAATCCGCCGATGCTGGCCGCATATGCGATCGACAACATCAGCACGCTCGAAAACGTTTGCATCGCGGAATCCGCTGGCGATGCTTCGGTTTGCTTCGCCGGGAGGGTGGCTGTCGACTCGACCGGGGTTGCATCGTCCGATAGGTCTCGCAGCGATGCGACCAGCGCCATTCCGATCGGCAACATCATCAGCGTTGAAGCCGTGTTGCTGATCCACATCGACAGGAACGCCGTCGCCACCATGAAACCCAGGATCACGGTCTTGGGACTGGTGCCGATGACGCGCACGATGTGGAGTGCCATGCGTCGATGCAGCCCCCATTTCTCGATGCCCAAGGCGATGATGAACCCGCCGAGAAACAGAAACACGTTGGCGTTGATGTAGGCTTGGCTCACCACGTTCGCCGACTGGATGCCCAACAGAGGAAAGGCGACGATGGGGATCAGGGCCGTGACCGAAATCGGAATCGCTTGCGTCGTCCAGAAGATTGCCATCAACAATGTAACGGCCGCCAGACGATGTGCCGGTGGGCCGCACCAATCCAATAAGCCTCCGGCCGGTTGCGGGTGGCGTGGCGGAGCGGGTTGGGTCGCGTTCTTTTCCGGGGCTGCGGCATCGGTCGCTCCGGCAGCTTTTGGCGGTTCCGCTTTCTTCGCGGCGATCTGTTGCGAAGTCAGCCAGGGCCACAGCAGGATCAGCGCGAACGCTGCGAATCCCACTCGCTTGCCGACGGTTTGAACCCACTGGGGAGAATCGTTGCGGTCGTTACTCATGCCGGTTTGATCGTTGGAAACGTGTTTGATTGGCGTACTTGCGGCTTTGCATGTGCGTTTCGAAGTGGGAAAGCGTCGGGTGGTTCAAAGTTTCTGACTCTACCGTTTTCTATGTGCTCTCCACCGGCCCCGCGCCACCTATTCCGAAATTCGGTTGCGCGGAGCTCGACCCTGGGAGCCGCAAGTTTGTCACTTTCCGGGGTCAGGTTTACGTCTTTCAGATTTGGCGGGCGGTGGACTTTGGTTTCATCAAG
>JAQBZS010000769.1 GCA_027622115.1 Planctomycetota bacterium
GCGCACGTACCGCCACGCTCCCAACACCGGTTCGCGAAAGAGTTGGGCGGCGGGCGACGCGACTCGCCGCGGCGTGCAACACGCCTTGTGGGCGATGGCCGGAGAGATGGGTTCGGCATCCGCGCTGACCGCACCGAAATGGGGGTTTGAAGACGTCGTTTTCGGGGGTCGACCGCTGGTCGTGAATCGACCATTTGGCAGCTATGTGATGGAGAACATTCTATTCAAGGTCGCGTTCCCCACCGAATTCCACGCTCAAACGGCTGCCGAAGCCGCGATCACGTTGCATCCTCGGGTAGCCAATCGACTGGATGACATCGCCCGCATCCGCATCGAGACTCAGGAACCGGCAATGCGGATCATCAACAAGACCGGTCCGCTGTCGAATCCGGCGGATCGCGACCATTGCCTGCAATACATCACGGCGGTAGCACTGATCCACGGCGAACCGACGTCGGACCACTACGAAGCGGAGACGGCAGCCGACCCTCGCATCGACCGACTGCGCGACTTGATGGAAGTCGTCGAGGAACCGCGATACTCGCGTGATTATCTGGATCCCAACAAGCGATCGATCGCCAATTCCGTGCAAGTCTACTTCGCGGACGGTTCCGCAACGGATCGAATCGAAGTCGAATATCCGCTGGGCCATCGACGGCGACGCTGCGCTGCGCTTCCACGATTGCGCGACAAGTTTCGAATGAACGCGGGGACACGCTTCGCCCAAGAACGAGTCGACGCGCTGGTCGATCTATTCTCAGACACGGGAACGATCGACAACCTGCCGGTGAATCGATTGATGGACCAGCTTGTCTGACGGGCGACAGACTTTTCGAATCGGAACCGGAGTTCCGAAGCCCACAATGTAAGTTCTGGTGTTTCGAGTTTCGAATGCCTGCGGCGTTCGTATCTGAGCAACTTCATCAACAACGCGCGCAATCAATCCTGATTGCGGCACGAGCCGATTCAAAGCCCTGACATGCCACGCGGAAAAAAACATTCGGCGAGCCCCAAGTCGCCGCGCGATCCAAAGCCCCAGACAACCCCGCAACACGAACACGCCGATCCAGTGTTGTCCCTCGTGAAGATCGGGATCGGCACGCTGTTGATCACGCGGTTTCTCGTGCCGACCGAAGGCCCGGACGAAGGCTCGACATTGTGGATCGCCCAATTGTGGTTGGGTCTTGCGGTTGTCTGGTCCGCCGGTCGCATCCGCGTGGGCCAGTACGACTTTCGCTGGAATTGGATCGACACATGCGTGTGGGTCATCGTCTTGGGACACGTGGTTTCGGCGATGAGCGTGTTGGCCGACGACGGCAACCAGCGGGCCGCAGTCAACATGATGTGGGAGTGGGTCTCGATCGGCACGGCGTTTTTCCTGCTGCGACAGGAACTGGTGCCGCTCGATCGACGGCGGTTGGCGGCGATTTTGATTTGCGTGGGCGGATCGCTGGCGGTGCTGGGCATTTGGCAGCATCACGTATCAATGCGTGCGACGGCCGACGAATTTGTCCAGCAATTGGAAGAGATGGACACTTTGGCCGAGCGAATCAGCAGCGGAAACGCGGGTGTCGCGGAACAACGGCGGCTGGCGCAATTGACGTACTACTTCGGGGTCAACGGAATTCCGACTCACGGCCCTGGGCGAGCCCGCGCGTTGAACCGGATTCAAGACAGCCGCGAGCCGATGGGCATGTTCGCGCTGGCGAACACATTGGCGGCGTGCCTGTTGGTGGGTTGGTTCCTGGCGGCCGATTGGGCTCGATCCGGAACCGGCCGCGATCGAGCGATTCGCTGGCTGGTCTGTGGCGTGATTGGCTACGGCTTGCTGCTGACGAAAAGTCGCACGGCGTGGGTTGGCATGGCGGTCGGACTCGTTTGGTGGTGGTTGCAAACGCGCGCGGCCCGGTGTCGAGCAGCGACCGACAGCGAATCAGGGACCGATGTTGCCGTGGCCGGGTCAAAACGCTGGATCGCGGTGGGGATTGTGGTGCTGGCTGTGTTTGTGGGAGTCGCCGGTGTCAGTGGCGGGCTGGATTCGCAGGTGCTGACCGAGGCTCCGAAATCGCTCAAGTATCGGGTGCAATACTGGACCGGCACGTTGTTGGCCCTTCAGGACTCGCCCGTCATCGGCCTGGGACTGGGAAACTTCCGCGAGCGATATGTATTGCACAAGTTGCCCGAATCCAGCGAGGAGATCAGTGATCCACACAACTTGTTGCTCGACGCATGGGCGAACGGCGGCCTGCTGTCGCTGTTCGGTCTCATGGCATTGTTGGCCGTATTGGCGATGCGAGTTCGAAAACACCGGCACACCCGTGAATCCGCGCCAGACGCAGCATCGACGGCGAATGACAACTCGACTGTCGGCGGGCACCAATTGATGTATGGGGGCGTGTTGGGTCCGTTGCTGATCCTAACGTTGGATTTCTCGCTCGGCGCGACGTTGGACTCGCGGCAATTGGTGATCGGCGGCGGCATGTTTTTCGGCATGATTTGGGTTTGGACACGCTGCCGCGCGCTCTCGAAGATTGCCATCGGTTCGGCGAGTGTCGCGTTGGTGCTACACCTTTGCGGTGCGGGCGGCTTCGGCATGCCGGCGATCGCCATGTTGGCAGGCGTGCTGCTGTGTCTGAGTAATTTCCGCGACGAATCACCGCGATCGCTTCATCCATTGGCGTTGCCGGCGATGATGGGCGTGTTTGTTGCACTGACCACCGCATGCTATGCCACGGCGACTCGCCCGCACCTGCAAGCGAACGCTTTGGAAATGCACGCGATGGCCGACTTGTCCGTCGGCAACCTTCAGCAAGCGACAGTGCGGTTAAAGGCCGCTGCGGAAGCGGATCCCTTATCGCCCCGCGCCCTATTTCGCTTGGCCGAAACACTGTTCTTGTACTCGTCCACCAACCGCACGATGTCGACAAATCCGGGCGACGCGATCGCTCCGCTCGACGACGCACAATTCGACGACGCGGTGAAGATGGCCGAGTTGGCTCTCGAACGCGATCCGTTGTCCTCATCGCTGCCTCGACGCATCGGGCAATGGTATCTCATTCGAGCGAGCGCACTCGAAGTCGGCAATTCAACGGCTTCGGCGACCGGCTCGCAGTCTTCGGTGCGCCCGAAATCGGTGCGCCCGAAATCACCGAGCGACTCCAACGTCGTGCCCCATCCCGAACGTACAAAACAACGACTCGCCACGCGGCAAGTTGCAGTGGAACGCGCGATCCACTTTTTCGCGCGAGCCACCGAACATTATCCAAATCACTCGGCGCTGCGTGCCGATTATGCCGAGGCTCTCTCGCTTGCCGGCCAAACGGAATCCGCAGTCCAACAAGCGGCACGAGCATTGGAACTCGACGCCATCAATCGCAGCGAAGGACACTCGGATAAGTTTCTCCCGGAGGCAAGCGTTGAGCACATGCAGGCGATCGCGAACCGCCGACCGCGAACCGCCGACCGCTTTGATCGCTTCCAGCACTGACCTAGAATCGCCACTATCGCTCCACGATTTCCTCCCCCGATCAACAGATCAGAACTTCAGGTATTGCGTCATGAGAACATCGCAAATCATCGCCACGATTGTCGCCGTGTTCATGGCGTTGACCGTGACCATTTGGATTGCGTTTTGGGTCGATACCGAAGATGTGGAATCGAGCGATACGCCCAATGCCCCCGAGGTGAACCAGGACGGTCCGTTTCCCAAGGTCGTTGTCGATAACGAGCGGTTCGACTTTGGTGACATGCTGATCGGCGACGAGCAATCGCACAACTTTGTGATCACGAATCAGGGCGAAGCACCGCTGATCCTCAAAAAAGGTAGCTCCACCTGCGTTTGCACGGTTGCCGAATTGCAGGGCGACGCGCTGCCGGTCGGCGAGTCCGTGGGTATCAAACTGACGTGGTCGCCGAAGGCCCGCAGCCCGGTGTTTGACCAAAACGCGACGATTCTCACCAACGATCCCGAAAAACGCGAAATCAGGCTGGCGATCCACGGTCAAGTGCATAACTACATCAACAGCAACCCCGAAGAGCACTGGGATATGGGGAAGGTCATGGCGGGATCGGCCAATTCGATCACGCCGACGATGTTTTCCACGATCGTCGACGACTTTGTGATTGAAAGTTTCGAATGCGACTTGCCGCAGATCGATTGCACATGGCATCCGATGACCCGGGCGGAACTCACGGATGTGGAAGGACTTGTCGGCTACCAAATTCGGGTCACAGCGGCGGACGGCATCAAGGTGGGGCCGTTCCAAACCAAAATAAGCTTCAAGATCAAGAAATC
>JAQBZS010000770.1 GCA_027622115.1 Planctomycetota bacterium
CGTTCTTTGTTCTAACGCTTCGAGCCGCGAGCATTGAACTTTGAACCACCCGACCCCAGCCCCCTCCTCGGTCGGTCAACACCAGCTTTTTAACAGTCCAGGGTCAGCCCTCTTTTTCAGATAGCTTCTAGACTCCAAATCTTCGTACCGTCGCCGGACGGTGGATGCCGTGCCGCGAAACCACAGTCTGGCGACGGTGGCTACAAATGCTCGGTCAGTCAAACAAACCGGTCGGTTGCTCGTCGGCGAACGGGTGGAGACGTCGGAAGGCTTTGTCCTTCGGCAAGGCACTCAACAGGGATTCCGCCATGCGGAAATCGTCGTTCGTCGTAATCTTGATGTTCATCGGCGAGCCGGTAATCACTTTGACGTCGTGTCCCGTTCGAGCCACCAGTTGGGCCTCATCCGTCGCAGGTTCGTTCCCGAATCTGGCGTAGGCGTCTTCCAGCAATTCGCGGCGAAATACCTGTGGCGTTTGTGCAGCCCATAGCCCGTCGCGCGAGACCGTGTCGCGAATCGTATTGCTGGGGTCGACTCGCTTGATGGTGCTGCTGATGGGGATCGCCGGAATGACCGCGCCCGATTGGCGAGCTTCCTGAAAGAGCTTGTCGATCCACGGCTTGACGATCAGTGGCCGCGCCGCGTCGTGGACGGCGACGAACTTCACGCCGTCCTTCAATCGTGACAAGCCGTTCTTCACGGAATCCATGCGTTCGGCACCGCCTTCGACGATTTCGACGCCCATGAACGCGAGGTTGGCTCGGAATTTCTCTCTGAAGAAGTCCATGTCGTCGGAAGCAATCACGACGATCACCTGAGCCACATCGTCGCGATTCAAGAAGACCTCGGCGGATCGAACCCAAACGGGGCGGCCCTTGAGTTCGATGAACGGCTTCTTCTTATTTTGCAGCGAAAATCGAGAACTACGACCTGCGGCGGGTAGGATGACGGCAACGTCGGCGAAAAGTTGAGTGAAGTCGCTCATGCGATTGCTCCTGAATATTGCTTGGAATTGCGTGGCTTCGCGTGCGAAGTATCCTACGCGTTCATGTCGAGTTCCTTGGAAACGAACTTGTGCCGCAATCGCGTCGCAACGTAACACGCTGCGTTCTTGATGTTTATCCCGCTCCCCCGTCCCCGATTCGTGTTCCATCATGCCTCTCAAAACCGAGTCCATTGAGGAAACCAACCTCAATCTCACCCCCATGATCGATATCGTGTTCTTGCTCATCATTTTCTTCATGGTGGGGACTCAGTTCTCCGAGATGGAACGGCAATTCGACATCCAGCTTCCCACCGTGGACCGCAACCTGACGCTCACCAGTCTGCCGGATCCGCTCATCGTCAATATTGACGGCGAAGGCCAAGTCAAGATCAACAACAAGTCAATGTCGCTCGAACAACTGCAAGTTCGCCTGATCACTGCTCAAAGGAATTACGCGGACCAGATCGTGTTGATTCGAGGCCAAGGGGCTGGGCCGTATCAGCACGTGATGGACATCATCGAAATCTGTCAACAAGCCAAGATTAAGAACGTGTCGTTGGCCAATCGCGTCAAGACGAGTCGATGAAGTGAACGGAGCGGCCCGAGTTTTCCGCAGATTCAATACGTCGATGTTCAGGAGTGAGCCATGAAGAATCTCATCAGCGACGCACTCGACGGATTGATCGGTGGTCGCGAGCTGACCAACGAAGACATCGCGTTGGTGTTGTTGTTGTGTGGCATGCTGCTTTCGATGTCGTACCTGTTCACGATGTTGCTCACGCGGTGGGGCGATCGCAACGCCACGTTCAAATCGCTGATCTTCTCGGTGATCGTTCACGGCGTGATCATGACCGTGTTTGTGACCTATCGCCTGCCGATTCTGGCGGATTTTGCCAATCGGAAACCCGATCCTCCGCCGGACGACGAACGCATCCAAGTCCGCAAGATCTTGATGGAAGGCGATGAGGACGTGCCGCTGGAAGACGGTGGGAATTCGTCGGTGCTGAATCCGCTGCCCGAGCCGCCGAAGCAGCAGTTGTCGCGAGTCGATCGCACGACGCTCGACAACGAACCGCCCGCGACGCCCGAACGCCAACGTCAAATCGCTCAGCGTCCGGATCACATGCTCCCGGACATGCTGCCCATCCCGAAGGACACCGCCGATCCACCGACGCCAGAGAATTCAGCCGAGATCGGTCCGCGAGCCGAAGCCACACCCGCGATCGCCACCGAAGCCGACACGCCCAAGCCGGTCGTGGAACCGCCGACTCCCAGCGTGCCGTTGCAGCGACTGATCCGTCCGCGTCCCGAGCTGGAAGCCGGCGAAGTCGCCAAGCGACAGCCGAGAGGCAATGTCGATCGACTGGCTCCCGAGCTTGATCCAACAAATCAGTTGGCACTCAACTCGTTGTCGCCGAACCCGACCTTGCCATTCAAGCCGGTAACCGAGAGTGAACTCGATCGCCTGCGCGTTGGTCCGCGACCGTCCAACAAGCCGATTCCGGAAACCGGCGAGTCGGACGACCCGGAACCGACTCCGAGTATCGACGGTGCCGGCGGACGAGGCCGAGTCACCAGCCGCCTGCGGTCTCCTCAACGAACGGCTCGCCCCGGTCGTGTCGAACCGTTTCGAACTCAGCGAACTCCACGCTCGGCTGATCCGGATCCCGGTCCACAAGTGGCCGTACGAGACGGCTTGTTGGTCCGCTCGCCGACGCGTTTGGTTTCGCCCAATCCGCCGATCTCCACCGGCAGTCCGCTCGAAGCCCCGCGACGCATCACGGCCAGCATTCCATTGACCTACCAGCTTCGCAATATTCAGCGGCGCAAGGATGTCGCGATCAAATACGGTGGCACTGAGGCCTCGGAACGCGCCGTCGAGGCCAGCTTGAGTTGGCTGGCCGCTCAGCAAGAGACGACCGGGTATTGGGATGCGGATCGACATGGGGCCGGGCAGGTCAAGTTTGACGAAAGCGGTGTCAATCGCCGTAACGCGGGCATCAAGGCGGACACGGGAGTCACGGCACTCGCTCTGTTGTGTTTTCTCGGCGCGGGGAACACACACGAATCCGGCCCGTTCTCGGAAAACGTGGATCGAGCGATTCGTTGGTTGGTGGCTCAACAAGGCGAAGACGGCAACTTGGCCGGTGAAGCCACGCACTACGCTCAGATGTATTGTCACGGCATGGCGACCTACGCACTCGCGGAAGCACTCGGAATGCATAGTGAGCCGTTGTCGGAGAGTGCGTTGCGAGTCGCCGTACGACGCGGGGTTAAATACATCGCGGACAACCAGAACGCTCGCGACGGTGGCTGGCGATACATCAAGGACCAGCAAAGCGACATGAGCATGTTCGGTTGGCAATTGATGGGACTGAAAAGTGCCGAGATTGCCGGCATCCCCATCGCGACCGATGTCAGAAAGAAGCTGTTCGAGTTTCTGAACGAGCGCAGTCTTGGGAATCAAAAAGGTCTGGCGGGATATCGCGCGGACGAACCGCCGACACCGACGATGACCGCGGAAGCTCTGTTCTGCAAACAAATGCTGGGCATCGAACGCGAACACCCCGCGTCGCTCCAAGCGGTCGAGTATCTCCGGCTGCGCGTGCCGCGTCAGAGTTCGCTCAACATCTACTACTGGTACTACGGCACGTTGGCGATGTTCCAATATGGCGGAGAACCGTGGAAAGAATGGAATGAATCGCTGCGTGACCTGCTGGTTGCCGACCAACGGAAAGATGGCATCCACGCCGGCAGTTGGGATCCGAAAGGCCCGTGGGGTCGATACGGCGGTCGACTCTATTCCACGACTCTTAGCACGCTTTCGCTGGAAGTCTATTACCGCTTCCTGCCGCTCTACAAAATGGGTGGTCGCTATCAAGAATGAAACCGCGTTGACTTTGAGAACTGGACTTCTTTAGCTGGTTCAACCATTGGCCGATGCGGCGTATTAGCACGCGTTTGGGTTCGCGCAGGATTTAGGCCCTTCAGGGGTCAGATGGATGCATCTTGCGCGTATTTTTGTAACTGGCGGTCTCCGCCGTGACCGACTCCCCAATTCCGGAATTCGGTTGCGCGGAGCCGCACCGCTCTCCACCGACCCCGTGTCGGTGGAAGCACGACTGACAAGCTACTGGACGGCCTCGCCCTTTTTTCAACTAAACTATTTAAGTCACCGAGCCCTCCCACTGGTCGGTGACAGGATGGCTGATGTGATGAATGCCGGGCGTAGCTGCTCAGTCGTTGCTCCCACCGACGCGGGGTCGGTGGAGAGCACATAGAATCCGGTAGGGTCAGCGATTTG
>JAQBZS010000771.1 GCA_027622115.1 Planctomycetota bacterium
TTCCAGGAACTACTGCTGCTACTGCTGCGTGTTGCCCTGTTGGTTCTATTGGCGCTCGCGATGGCCAGGCCGACCAGTTCTCTGGGCACCGGTGCCGACGATGAGGCGGTGGATGCGGTCTTGCTCTTCGACGTCTCTTACAGCATGGACGCTCGGGAAGGGGGCCGCCGTCGCTTGGATTCCGCCAAGGCCGCGGCCTTGACCCTGATCGAACAACTGCCGCCACAGTCCACCGTGCAGATAGTCACCGTTGCCGAGCATGCCGAGCGGCTTAATCCGCCGCTGCCTGCCGGCGCCCGTCAGATAAGGCACCTGATCGAGAAGCTGGATGTGACGCATCTGGCGACCGATTTCCATCCCGGCGTGGAAGAGGCGGCGGCGGCATTGCAGTTTGGTGACGCTGCCGTCAAGGAGTTGTATCTATTCAGCGACATGCAGCGAAGCGGCTGGGAAAGACAATCGAGCAAGTTGATCGCCGAGTTGCAGGAACTCCGCTACCGTGCCAACGTCTATCTGGTGCGATGCGGCAGTCGCATGCCGAAGAACGTGGCGGTGGTTGGGCTGAGATCCCATTCGGGCGTGCCCAACGCCGGGGAACGATTCCCGTTCACAGTGCTCGTCCGCAACAGCGGCACGGAAACGGTTCGCAACCTCACCGTGACGCTTTCGTGTGAGGAAACAGAGAGTCGGGAAAGCCAACCCTTGCAGGAAGTCCTTCCCGGCCAGACTCGGGCGATGACACTCGTGGCTGAGTTGGGCCGAACTGGGAAATGCGTGGTTCGTGCGACGGTTGAGGACGACGAGTTATCCGTCGACAACTCGTTCGATCGGGTTATCGACGTGGGGAAGAAAGTGCGGCTGTTGGTCGTCGACGGCGCACCGAACGATCGTCGCGTGGAGAAGTCGGCCAGCTACTACCTGATGCACGCATTGCTGCCGGTGCCGGAAAGAGAACGCGCCGAATACTTTGTGCAACCTCAACGAATCACGGCAGCGGAGGCATCGCCGGCGTTGTTGGACGACCAAGACGCTTGCTTGCTGGTCAACGCGGCGGTCGGTCCTTCCGGGACGCCGGGCGAAAGCCTCAAGCCCGAATTTGTCGAGGCGCTAAGTGAATTCGTTCGCCAAGGCGGTGGCGTAATGATCTTCGGCGGCGATCATGTAAACGCGGTGGAATACAACAACACATTGGCAACTCGGTTCGACCTGCTTCCGCTGCGGGTCGCGGCAACCGAGGTGCTTTCGTCGAAAGATTCGGTCAGATTCGATCGGCAAAGTGCTACGGAGCCGCCCTTTTCGACGTTTGCCGACAACGAGTACTACCGGGCCCTCACAGCGGTTGAAATCCGCGGACGGCTGCTGTTGGAGGAACCGGCCGACAAACCCTCCGATCACCCCGCTGCGCAACCAGACGATGCCGCGATGGTTCAGGTGCTTTTGCGCTACAACGACGGTCGTCCGGCAGTGGCTTCTCGGCGAGTTGGGCGTGGGAAGGTGTTGCAGGTATCCACCTCGGCCGACGTATCCTGGACGGACTGGCCTCGCCAGCAGGGTATGTTCGTGCCGTTTGTGGATCTGGGCGTGAAATTTCTATTCCACGAGTTGGCCGGCGAACCGGACTTCACGGCCGGCAAGACGATTCGGATCCCACTGGAATACGGCGATAAGGACGCTTGGTGGTTATTGGTCGACCCGCGCGGCAAGTCACGTCGATTGGCGTTGCCCGATCAAAGCGACAGTGATCAGAGCCCCAACGATCAGGTCGCAAGACGGCCGGTTCTCATGGTACGCGATACAAGATTGTCCGGCGTTTATCGGCTGTATCGAGACGACTCGACGGCGGCAACGGGAGTTGATTCTGCCAAGGTTCAGGCCGAACCGGCAAACGACGCGCGGCGAGGCATACCGTATGCGGTCGCGCCAAACCTGGTGGAAGGCGACGATCTGGCTTGCCTCTCGGAGGCCGACTTGGAAGCCCGCCTGGGATTCGAACCGGTCCAGGTCGTCGCTCAAGAAGACCTCAGCACATTCGCCCCGCGCAAACGCGGGCAACGTGAGTGGTCGGTGTATCTGTTGTTGGTTGTCTGTGCGGTTTGCCTCGTGGAAACCGGCTGGGCTTGGTGGTGTGGACGGGAGCGATGAGTAAATGGTCGATCAGTGGCTAATCAGGTTCATCGATGCCGACGCTCCGGCAGGGGCCGCTCTCGAAAATGCAAGCGTGGCGCTTAGAGGACAGTTCCCTTGGTGGCTGGCGATTCTGGTTTGGGTATTGGCCGCGGCGGGAATCATCTGGCTCTACTTCCGCGAGGCGTCCGACGTCGTTCGCTTTCGACGCGCGATGATGGCCGCTCTCCGCATCGCCGCCGTCGGCGTGCTTTTACTGATGCTATTGCGGCCGGTGCTGACAGGGCAATACGTCGGTCAGCGACCGCGCGACATCGTATTGCTGGTGGACGACAGCCGTAGCATGGCGCAAGCCGATCCGCGGACCACACCTGAGAGCCGACTCCGCGCGGCGATCGCTGCCGATTTGGTGCCGCCCAATGCAACCAACGTTGAAACGGCGGGGCTATCGGCTCCCTCATGGAAGAACGTCGAAAACTCGACGCGGTCGGAACTTGTCGGCCATGTGCTCGGCAATCCGAGGCTGAAGCTACTCGAGCGTCTACGCCGGTCGGGGCCGGTGTGCCCGCTGCTGTTCGGCGGACAAATGCTAGCTGTGATTAACGAGCAGTCGCCGCGGGAGCCGATTTCCGGACGAGACCTTGCCAAGCAACTGAAGGCCGAGGAATCTCGCACCGCGTTGGCCGATGCGGTTTCCGAGTGTCTTTCGCGCGGCAGCGACTTGCCCGCGGCGATCGTCGCCGTGACCGACGGCCGTGACAACGCCAGCCGCCGGACGCTCAACGAAGTCGCGCAGGATTGCGCCGAGTTGGGTGTCCCGCTTCACATTTACGGCGTCGGCGGCACACAGCAGCCGGAATTGCAGATCAAGGAACTCGACGTGGGGCGCACGCTGTTCTTTGACGACGAGGTGAGCGTGCCGGTGGCGTGGCGAGCGCAAGGCATCACGTCGGGAACGGTGGAAGTGAGTCTCATGTTGGGCGAACAAGTGGTCGCGAGCCAAGAACTACCCGCCGCGACGGGTGAGGACCTCCGCGAGACGCTCACGTTCGTGCCACGCAAGTCGGCCGGGTTGTCCGAGAAGATCGACGTGGTGGCTTCCGTGCGTGTGAAAGACGGCCCCGAATTGGCTCATCAAGTTCGCCGGAGGGTTAAGCTGCTGGATCGGCGAATCAAGGTCTTGTACATCGAGAATGTGCCACGTTGGCAGTACAAGTATTTACAGACCACACTACTGCGGGATCGCCGGGTCGAGGCGGATTTCCTGTTGGCGGCGGGTGATCGAGATGTCTTGCATTCCGGCCCACCCTACGTGCCGACGATGCCGTCTCGCGAGCAGTTGTTCACCTACGATGTGATTATCCTGGGCAACGTGCCGAGCGATTTTCTGGGGGCGCAGCACTTGGCGTCGATCCGCGACTTCGTCGATCAGGGTGGCGGCCTGTTGCTGATCGCGGGACGCGAACACATGCCGGCCAACTATCGAAACGGGCCCCTTGCCGAGGGGATCCCCGTCGAGTGCCCGCCTGCGAAATACCCGCCGCTCCACGAAACGAGGCCTGTTGCGTTCCTCCCGATGCTCACCGAAGCCGGACGGAAAAGTGAGATGCTGGCGTTTGCGGAAGAGGAGGCCGCAAGTTTCAACGTCTGGGAAGAGTTCCCCGGCTGGTACTGGCACCACCCGGTCACGAAACTGCGACCGGGGGCCGTGTCGCTGTTAGCCCATCCCACGGAGAAAGCGGACGATGAACCGATGCCGCTTCTGGCCATCCACACATACGGTACCGGACCCGTGCTGTTCGTTGCCGGAGACGAAAGTTGGCGGTGGCGCTACAATGCGTCCGAAGAGAAGTTTGCCCGATTCTGGGGGCAGGTGGTGTACAAATTGGGGATGCCGCACGTCGTTCAAGGTTCGCCCCGAGCCCAACTGGCATTGGAGCATCCACGCCCCGAAGTAGGCCGGCCCAGTACCGTGTACGCGCGACTGTTCGACGAGGTCTATCACCCCTTGGACGAACCGCGTGTGGAAGGTCTGCTCGAGAAGATCGCCCCGGGGACGAACGAACAAGCAATACACGAAGTTGTGCTCGAAGCGGTTCCCGGCCGGCCGGGTGAATATCGGGCAACTTTGGCCAACGACTCGGCCGGCCAGTTCGAGTTG
>JAQBZS010000772.1 GCA_027622115.1 Planctomycetota bacterium
CAGACCCCTTTTTCAGATAGCTTCTATTAGTAGGGTGCATGGCATGACGACTACCAAGCAAGTTGCCCAATGGATGATTGATCGGCTCGAAGAAAAGGACGACGGTCTCCTTCAAGTCGATGCCGTATCGGGCATCGAAGAAAAGTTTGGGGATGAGTTTACCTACATCAGTAACTTAGGCGAGAAGTCAATCAACAAGAATGTCCTTGCTCAATTCCGCAAGCTGACCGGCGATGATGTTGTTTGGGTCACGTTGCATGGCGGTGGCTTTTGGGCAGCTGCACACTGGCGGAAGCGTGAAGTCGGCGACTCGGACGGGAGAACTCAATACCAATATAGATGACGACTCGCACTGCGACGGCGTTTCTGAGAAAAGAGGAGTTCTATATCAATGAAACACGACGTTCGATTCAGCATCCCGTCTCGTGAACCGTGTATCTATTTTCACCGCTGTTTCCATTTGCCTGGGGGCGAACTCGCATGCCGGTGAGACGCTTCACAACGGAATCGTGCTGCCGGACGAGTGGCCACCGAACAGGACGACGTTTCCGAACAACGATCCGATTCCGCCGTATCTCAAGCAGCCGCCCACGGTGATTCCGATCGATGTCGGCCGGCAGTTGTTCTTCGACGACTTTCTGATCGAATCGACGGACATGACACGGACACATCACCGGCCGGAGTACGACACGTTCATGGGTGTCTCGGAAACTCGTGGCGGTGGGGCAACATCCAGCCGGTCGGCGGCCTCGGGCTGGTCGTCGGCGATCACATCTATTTCTACGTCAGCGCCCGTCAGGGTGATCCGAAACTGACCAACGCCACCGAGTGGATTCACGATGCCAACGTCGGTTACCACCCGATGAACGCAACCAACGGTTTCGTCGGCGCCGGCTATCTGGGCAAACGCAACTTCTGGAAAGGCGACATTGCCGAAATCATTCTCTACGGACGAGCGTTGTCTGACACAGAGCAACTAACCGTGCAGTCCTACCTGTCGCGGAAATACTCGATCAGAATGCCGGTGAGCGATAAACCATGATGCATGGGCTGATCCTGATTCTGCTGCTTACGACTCCGGTGATCGCGGTATTTACTGGCGTCGCGACGGGCGTCTCTGTCGCGTTTTCGCCGGACGAAGATGGACAACACGCGGCGCCCGCGAAGTTTTGATGAGTCCGGAGTGAGTGATGGTCCCACACGCATTCGCTTGAAGAACTGGTTTTCCCACGCTTGACCGGAACCGTGGCTAGCGCCAAAACGGCTCTTGAATCATCCGTGCGAATACACGGCGGCGAATCCCAAATTCACGAAAACGAGACAAGACATGGCGGATCGCGAACGAGTACGCGAGCGGATGAAGAATAGCGGCGTCGAATTCATCCTCGCTCAATTCGTGGATATCCACGGTTCGGCCAAAGTGAAGATGGTTCCCGCGTCTTCGCTCGACGGCATGATCGACGACGGAGCCGGTTTTGCCGGTGCAGCCGTGTGGGGCGCCGGACAAGGTCCACATTCGCACGACATGCTCGCCCGCATCGATCTCGAAAGTTACACCCCGCTGCCCTGGATGCCGAACACCGTTCGTTTCGCGTCCGACTTATACGTGGACGACGAACCGCACCTCTTCTGTTCGCGCAATAATCTCAAACGCGTGTTGCAGTCGGTTCGCGATCAGGGCTACGTGTTCAATGTCGGCATGGAGCCCGAACACTTTCTCGTCACCCGCAATGACGACGGATCCATCCAACCCTGGGATCCGGACCACGTCGATGGGCTGTCCAAACCGTGTTACGACTTCCGCTCGATGGCTCCCGCCATGGAGTACTTGCAAGAGCTGACCAGCTCATTGAACGCACTCGGCTGGGGCGTGTATCAGACCGACCACGAAGACGGCAACGGGCAGTACGAAATCAACTTCGACTACCAAGATGCGTTGACGACCGCGGATCGCATCACGTTCTTCAAGATGGCCACGTCGCAGATCGCGAAGAAGTATGGAGCCATTGCCACACATATGCCGAAGCCGTTCAGCGATCGCACCGGCAGCGGCCTGCATGTGCATTTCCATCTGGCGAGTGCCAAAACCGGCCAATGCGTGTTCGACGATGCCGCCGACACACGCGGTCTCGGCTGTTCCGCAATGGGTTACCACTTTGTCGGCGGCATCCTGAAACACGCGCGAGCCTTGTGTGCGGTCACCAGTCCCACCGTGAACTGCTACAAACGACTGCAACTCGGGGCCGGTTTGCGAGCCGGTCGCAGCGGCTTCACGTGGACTCCCGCCTTCATCACGTACGGAGACAATAATCGCACCCAAATGATCCGCACGGCGGGACCGGGACACTTCGAGGATCGCACGGTGTCGGCGGGCTGCAACCCGTACTTGGCATTGGCGGCCTACGTGGCGGCCGGCATGGACGGCATCGAAAACGAGATCGATCCAGGCGACCCCAATCTGGAAAACATGTATGAGCGTTCGCCGGCGGAAGTCCGAAAACTCGGCATCCAAATCTTGCCGCAATCGCTGCTGGAAGCGGTCGAGGAACTGCGGAACGACGAAGTGGTCAAGAACGCGTTGGGCGTGATCGCCGAAGAATTCATCGAACTCAAAGCCGCGGAATGGAGTACGTATGACGCTCAAGTGACGCCCTGGGAAATCAACGAGTATCTCACGTTTTTCTGATACACCGCGTGAAGGAACATCGAGTGCCGTTACGACTACTGAAGTTTGGCCTGAGCCGGAAGCACCCGGAACCTCGGATGTTCCGTGCGCCGACCGAACTCAAGAGCGAATACGACGCCGTGATCATCGGCGGCGGCGGACACGGCTTGGCGGCGGCCTATTACCTGGCCAAGGACCACGGCATCACGAACGTGGCCGTGATCGAAAAAGGCTACATCGGCAGCGGAGGCACCGGACGCAACACGGCCATCGTGCGTTCGAACTACCTCACTCCCGAAGGCGTGAAGTTCTATCAGGGCAGCGTCGAACTGTTTCAGGATCTTTCGCGAGACCTCAATCTGAATCTGTTCTACTCCGAACGAGGCCACTTCACGCTGGCGCATTCACCGGCATCCCTGCGAACTCAACGCTGGCGAGCCGAAGTCAATCAGCACTTGGGAGTCGACAGCCGAGTCGTCGATCTGGACTTCATTAAGCGGACCGTACCGGAAATCGACCTCACGGTCGGCGGCCATCAAGCGCCGATTTACGGAGCCCTGTATCACCCACCGGGCGCGATCGCGCGTCACGATGCGGTGGCTTGGGGATATGCCCGAGGCGCGGATCAGCGTGGCGTCGAAATTCACCAGAAGACGGCGGTGACCGACATCGAAATCCGAGACGGAGCCGTCGCGGGCGTGCATACCGACAAGGGTTTCATCAAGACGCGCAAAGTGCTCTCCGCCGTCGCCGGTTGGACGACACACATCACGCAGATGCTGGGATTAAAAACGCCGCTGGTGATTCATCCGTTGCAAGCGCTTGTGACCGAACCGTTGAAGCCGTGGCTCAACAGCATCGTGGTTTCGGCGAGCTTACATCTCTACGTCAGCCAGTCGTCGCGCGGCGAGTTGGTGGCGGGTGCGTCGCTGGATCCCTACGAATTGATTTCGATGCGATCCACGTTGGATTTTGCGGAAGGGATGAGTGCTGGGTTGCTGGATCTGTTTCCCTGTCTGGGCGACATCAAAGTGCTGCGGCAATGGGCGGGCCTGTGCGACATGACGCCCGACTTCTCGCCGATCATGGGCACGACACCGATCAAGGGGTTCTACATCGACGCCGGTTGGGGCACGTGGGGCTTCAAGGCCACGCCCATCAGCGGCAAGACCATGGCACACACGCTCGCCGAAGATCACGACCACCCTTTGATCACGGCGTTTAACCTGTCGCGATTTCGACGAATGGAACTTGTCGGAGAAAAAGGTGCGGCTTCGGTTGGGCACTGATATTGCGTTACGTCTTGGGCGAGCGCCAGATGGAATCGTACCTGCGACGGTCGTGGAAGCTGCCAGAATGGAATTCGACTGCCACATTCACTTGATTCGATACAGAAAATCGAGGAGCACGACATCACCCGTTGGATATGCAAGCGCGGAGTGGGCTCGCGGAAGAACTCTTTACACGCAAACCGCCGACGCAAGGTGGCTTCGGGCGGAATGGAACCGGGTGCAAAGAATTTCGGCGGCTGGATAAGGCTGGGCTTCCAGCGGCGGAGCCGCGACAGCATAAAGCCTCGGGCGCAAGCCCGAGGAAAGTGTTG
>JAQBZS010000773.1 GCA_027622115.1 Planctomycetota bacterium
TTGGCGGCAACATTGACGGTGGTGGCGGTGCAGGGATCAACACGCTTGATTATTCGGCCTACACGACCGGCGGCGGTGCAGGCGGCAATGTGACGGCCAATCTCACGACGGGCACTGGCGCGACCGCCGTGGGCGGAACCGTCTCGAACATCCAGAACGCAACGGGCGGCGGCGGCGATGACGTACTCGTTGGTGACGGCAACAACAACACGCTGACAGGCAATGCCGGCACGAACCAGATCACGGACAACGCTGGCAACGATACGCTCAACGGCGGTGTGAACAGCGACACGTTCTTCCTGATCCCCGGCAGCGCTGATGTCTTTAACGACAGCTGCGGCGATGACACGGTCGACTTCTCGAGGGCGACGGCTGGCATCACGATCGACATGGATTTGGGCACTGTGCAAACGGTCAGCGGCTCAGACACGGTCCAACTCGTCGGCACGATCGAGAACTTCGTAGGCAGCGGCTTCAGCGACACGGTCGCTGTAATTGCTCCGGCAGGTGCGACGAACCGTTCGATGGACGGCGGCATTGGTGGCGGCGTGTTGACCGTCGACGCGGGCGGTCAAACGGCCAGCTACAACGGCACAACCATCACCTTCGGCGGTAGCGGAACGATTACCGCCACGAACTGGACGACGGTTAATATCACGGGTGCCAGCGGCAATGTCGCGTTGGTGCTGACCGGCACGCCTGGAGTTGATAACGTCGACATCGACGCGATCGACGGAGACAGCATTACCGTCAACGGCGTCACCTACAACGGTGTTAATAGCCTGCAGTTCAACGCGGGCGGCGGCAACGATGTGTTTGACGTCGATGTCTCGGCGGGGGTCTTGCTCGCTGGTGGCATTACGGTCAGCGGTCAAGGAGATGGGGGAGCACCAGGCGACAGTCTGAGTATCTCCGGTGCCGGACAAGGCCAAGTGACCTACAACTACACAAACGCGAACGACGGTAGTATCGTGATGACCGGTCGTGGCACGATCAACTACACAGGTCTGGAGCCAATTGCGAACACGGGAACGCCCACCAACATCATCTTTAACCTGCCCGATACCGCCGACCCGAACGTATCCCTTTCGGACGTGGCCGGCGTGGGACGATTGGCAACGACAACACCCAGCTTTGAGGCCACCAACTTCGCCTATCCGGCAGCCAATGGATCGATCGAGATCAACATGGGTGGCAACGCCCAGACCTTGACAATCACTTCATTGGCATTGAATGCGAACACAAGTGTTGACATCGATGGAGAAGGTGGCACCGACGTCATCAACTTGAATGCCACCGGCGGTCTGACGATCACCGGTACGTTGACATTGGCCGCGGAAACATTGGCCCAAACGGGAGGCGTTGCCGTCACGGGCCTAACCACGCTGAGCAACCAGAACGCGGCGACAGCGCTGACACTCGCTCATGCGAATAACAACTTCAGCACGCTGACGGTCACGGCACCAATTGCCGCCGTGACGATCAACGACGCGGACGGGATTGTCCTCGGCAACATCTCTGGCAACAGCCTTGGTGTGACCGCGGGCGGCACGATCACGGATACGGGCACCGCCAACACGACGGTGACGAACAACGCCAGCTTCGATTCGATAACGGACGATGTAATTACGTTGGACGATACGTATTCGTTCGGCAGTCTGACCTTCGATGGCGGGGCCGTGACGGTTTTGGAAGCGAACGCGATGGTGCTGTCGGGAGCGAGCAACGCGACAACGTTGGACTTGGATACGACCGCTGGCTCGATCACCGATGACAATGTGTTGGCAAACTTCTTTGTGACGGGCAACGCGAACTTCAATACAGGCGATGATGCAGCAATTACGCTGACCGGGTTGACCTACCGTTTCGGCAGTCTGACCGTCGACGGCGGTGGCGTCCTGATTTTTGAAGACGACGCCACGTTACTCACTGGCACGAACGACGCTACCGACTTCCTGTCCATCGTGAGTGGTGCTTCCATCGCAGACGACCCGGGCGTGTCGTTGACGGTGGCGAACAACGCCAGCTTCGCAGATGCTGGAGGCGCGGGGATTACCCTAGGTGACAACGGCGGCGACACGATCAACTTCGGTACGCTGACGGTTGTCTCGACGGGCGCGGTCGCCGTGACGGAAGACTCGAACATGGTGTTCAGCGGAACGAACACTGCCGGAAGCCTGACCGTTACGTCGGAAGGGACGGGAGTCGGCGCAGGCGACATTACGGACGGCACCGATGCCGATATCGCGGTGACAGGACTGGCCACATTTATTGGCGGCACAGAAGCAGCGGATGTGATTAGGATCGGTGATAGTGCCGGCAACGTAGCCGAGTTCGGTTCGTTGACGTTCACGCTGCCATTGGGTGCGGTGACCATCAGCGAAAGGGGCACGACTCCCGGCACGCTCCTGACAGGCACGAGTACCGCAGCCACCTTGGATCTCGATTCGACCGGTGCGATTACGGATAACGCTGGCACGACGTTGACGGTCACGGATTTGGCGGACATCGCGGGGACGTCGATCACGCTGGGTGATGACTTGACCGATGCCATCGACTTCGGCTCTCTCACGACTGATACAAGCAGCGGCGTGGGCACTCAACAGATCACGGAAACGAACGGCATCGACGGACTCAGCCTGGACGCTGACTCCGGCAACATCACGTTGATTTCGGGCGGACCACTGACCGACGCGGATATTTTGAACGACGTGACTGCGGCGGACTTCATTGTCCAAGCGGTAGGCGGGATCGGCGTCACCGGCGCTCGCATCGCCACGACGGTGGCTCGGATGGACGTCCGCAACCTGACCGGCGGAGCGATCTTTATCACGAACAGTGGTGCCTTGCAGTTGATAGAACTCGGTGGCAACAGCGTGCTTGCTGTTGACGGCGTCGGCGGTGGCGGCGAGATCGCGGCCAGCAGCCCGCTGACGATCAGCAGCAATTCGACCACAACCGGCGGCTTCACCTATACGGCGACGGATTCCGGCGGCGGCGGCGATGATCTGACCGTCAATAGCGCAGCGACTGTTCAAGACGACACCTCCCTGACGCTCAACGCGGGCGACGATCTTAACATTAATGCGGGCACGACGGTTACCGCGCTGACCGGCATCCTGGTCTTGAATTTGGACGCCGGCGATAACGATGGTGGTGGCGAGACGGCAAATATCTTTGGCAATATCGCGGGTGATACCTCGATCACCTTGAACGACAGCAGCGACGGAAATACGGTCGTGATCGACAGCAATGGTGCTCTGGCAGGCGGAACCGTCGATAATGTTCAGAACAACCTCGTTATCAATTCCGGCGGCGGCAGCGACACCTTGAACCTGACGGACACTGGCGATGCTAGCGCCGACACGGCAGTTAACATCTCCAACGACAATGTGGCCGGTGGTGACGGCACGATTACCGGGCTTGTCGATGCTGGTTCCTCCATCGAATTCAATAGCGTTGAAGCGGCGAACTTCAACTTCAGCAACATCGGCGGCAGTGGCAATGGCGACACGGTCACGATCGCTCCCAACGCGACGACCGTCTATTTCCTGGACGGCAACGATCCGACGGCCGCAACCGGCGACACGCTGAGACTGGACGTCACCGGTATTGCCGACGCCCAGTTGGAGCTGACGCCGACCGAAACACGTGGCTTCGTCGGGACGCTTAGCGGTACGGGCATCGCGAATGTCAACTTTGTCGAATTTGAAACATTCGACGTCACCGGCGGACTAGTCGACGTCGTCGTCCGCATCGATCAAAGTGACGATGCGTTCCTGACCGCCGCGCCGTTCGGCCTTGTAGCCGGAGAAGGGTTCGAGGACGACGGGCCCGTTGCCGAAGATACTGACACGACGAGGGTCGAAATCGATGGTGGCGGTAACTTCCAGGTCTCCGTCAACAACACGGTCAATACCGCGACGTTCGACATCGCCCCGGCCATCGTTCGCAGCCTGCGGATCGAGGGATCGAGCGACAACGACATCCTGGTGATCAGCGACGCGGGCGGCTTGCCGGTGGTGCAAGGAAACATTCCGGCGACCGCTCCGGGATTCGCCGACAACGCGTTTGTCACGGGGACGCCCGGCATCCTCTTTAATGCCGGCACGGGTAACGATGAGGTGCGCTATGAGTTGGACCTGGCCAACGGCAGTGCGGATGTCATCAACCAGACGTATGGCGTCGGCAACGGCGCGGGGGCCGGTAACACGCCCGTTAATCTGACGGGTGAGATTCGGACCGAGAACGCCACGGCG
>JAQBZS010000774.1 GCA_027622115.1 Planctomycetota bacterium
GGTCCCGCCGATGTCTGAATCGCTCGTATTCATGATGGGCAAATTCGAGGCTCGATTTCCCGTCGATCGCCTCTACAGCGAAAATCATTTGTGGCTGCAACGCGACGACGACGTTTATCGAGTCGGATTCACGAGCTACTCGGTTCGACTGCTGCAGGACGTGTATTTCCTCGATTGGACGATCGACCCGAACACGCTGGTGAAGCCCAAGCAACAGATTGGCGAGATCGAAAGTTCCAAGGCACTGTCCACGCTGTACGGCCCGTCCGGCGGCGAAGTGCTCGACTTCAATGCCGACCTGCTTGACGATCCGTCCGGCATCAACACGGACAACTACGGAACGGGTTGGCTTTATCGTTTTCGATCCGACGGCGAGTTCATGTCGCCGGAAGATTACATCCAACACCTTGATGATGGCTGGGAAAAAACCCAGAACATGATCAAGGGCCAAATGAACTGACCGACCGCAATTCGCGTGCTCGTTGGAGTAAACTGCATGGCTGGAAAGCTACAAGTCGTCATTTGCCAGCATCAGGGCAAGAACCCGGTCAAGCGGCACTTGGAAGAGTCCATCGCCGCGGCACTGATCATGGACGACGGTCTCGACGTTTCGCTCGTGCCGCATCTGTACGACATGTCCCACGATCACACCGGCATGCTGTTCCTGCGATCCGTCCCCGGTGATGTCGTGATCCTGTCGTGGCTGTATCCCCGCAGCGCTCGTTGGATCTTGGATCGAGCCGGTGTGCGGGGCCACGAAGGCGTCACCATGCTGACGTCGGACGATGACGATGAAGATGAGGACGAAGAGGAAGCGGAAGAAGCTCCCGAATTGAAAGGGATTGGCGCGGTGAACGTGCCGAACCGCAAGATCTACTGCATCGACATGCGTGTCCGATCGGACTTGGATTCTTTCATCACCGAGTTGAAACGAATTTCCGCCGACAAATCAGTGAAGACTTTCGATCTGATGAATTGGATCCAAGGCAATCCCAAGCAGGAGCAGTTGGAACGCTACCTGCACCCCGAACGCATGTTGCAAGCTGCGGGAAACGGCAACGGTAATGGCAATGGAAGTGTGAACGGCAATGGAAACGGCCACGCCCATGCGGATGTGTTGCCGGAACCGACGAAGCGTCGCTGGTATCCGGTGATCGATTACTCGCGATGCACCAACTGCATGGAGTGCATCGACTTCTGCTTGTTCGGCGTTTACGGGGTTGACACCGTGGACCGCATCCTGGTCGAGGAACAAGACAACTGCAAAAAGGGCTGCCCCGCGTGCAGCCGAGTCTGTCCGGAAAACGCGATCATCTTTCCTGGTCACAAGTCACCAGCGATCGCGGGTGCCGACGGCGAAGTCGGCAGCATGAAGATCGATCTTTCGCGTTTGTTCGGTGGCGAGAGCAGCCAGTCGGCACTGGAAATGGCGGTTCAAGAACGAGACACCGAACTCGTCGCCGATGGTCGCCACGCCGTGGGCATGAGCATCGGAATCCCCAAACGCCGCGAGCATCAAGACGAGAAACGCGACGAGTTGGACGATCTGATCGACGGTCTCGACGACCTCGACATTTAGTGCCGAAGACGACTCGTAATTACAAGTCCGCGAATTGTTGTTTTCTTGCGCGCATTTAGGTCCACGAATTCAGGACGACCACGAATTGGTAGTGATGATTTCGTGGTTGTTCTGAATTCGTGGAGAAACGGGAAACAGTTCAAGCAGGTTTTGAACTCGCAGTGGGGGAAGGGGTCGGGTGGTTCAATGCTCGCGGCTCAAAGCGTTAGAACAAAGGACGACTTTCGCCGCGAGCATTGAACTTTGCTGACCCTACCGTTTTCTATGTGCTCTCCACCGGCCCCGTGCGCCCCGTGCCGGTGGAAGCCACGACTGACAAGCTACTAAGAAACCCGGCCCATTTTTCTCAAACAAGCCATAGAACTTTCGCTCGCGCTCGTCGTCTCGGCTGGTTTTTCGACGGATCGGACGTGCGAAATGCGTCGGCTCCGGTCGCGTTGACTGACGGCGGCGCCGATCCGCGCGTAACAACGTCGGTGATCCACGCACGATTCGTTCACCAAGGGCCAACCGCTTTGCAGTCCATAAAGATGGACACGAACTCGGACGGCAACGCGGACGAAATCGTTGCCACTGGCGCCGATCAGGGCGAGCACTATTATCTCGATCAAGATCAATCTCGTTTTGGACGCCTGCGAAGGGAATCGCGCGGAAGCCGCCGAGCGATTAAGAATTGACCGCCGCACACTTCGCCGTAAGCTCAACGGAAACGGCGTCAAGTAATCAAACACAAGACGCGAATCGGATATCCAAATCTGGCGATTCTTCGACCAAACAAGGGTGGGCACCGCCCACCGATTCGTTCCCGGTCCTGCCTGTTGTGGCTGTTGAATTGGTGGGCGAAAGGTAGCTGTTCATTCTGTGCGTCGTGTGAAGAGCAAGCAGGGGTTGGCAGCTTCGTACGCCGTTGTTGTCGCGAGGCGAGCTAAGGATGGGATCCAAGTCGGCCCACATTCACTGCCGTGGCCGTGCCCGTCCGCCTCGGCGCAGCGTGAATCTAGCGCAGGTTTCACTGCCGTGACAGATCGTTGGCAAAGCCCGTGCGGCAAACACGAGTCCCGTGATTCACAGCCAGCGACCGGTCGCTGAATCCGTGGCCGCGATGACCGATGGCGGGCCGCTGGCCACCACCGTGCCGCCTGCTTCGCCCGCGCCGGGGCCGAGATCGATCACGTGGTCGGCCGCGCGAATGACGTCCAAGTTGTGTTCGATCACCACCAGGGAATGCCCAAACGCCAACAAGGATTCGAAGCATCGCAGGACTCGGGCGACATCGGCGGCGTGCAGGCCGCGAGTCGGTTCGTCCAGTAAGAACAGGATGCGTGAACGAGTCCCAGAAGCCAGGAACGAAGCCAGCTTCAGCCGCTGTGATTCGCCGCCGGATAGTGTTCTCGCCGCTTGCCCCAAGGGCACGTAGTCCAAGCCGACTTCTCGCAACGTATTCAATCGCTTCTGAATGCTCGGCTGATTCCGGAAATGGGCAAACGCGTCGCGGACCGTCATCCGCAAGACCTCGTCAATCGTGCGACCGCGATATTTGGCTTCCAGGATCTCGCGCTGAAACCGCGTGCCGTGGCACTCCGGGCACGTCATGGACAAGTCCGCCAGGAATTGCATGTCGATCGTGATCGTGCCGTGCCCCTCGCATTTGGGGCAGCGACCACCCTTGGTGTTGAAGCTGAAATTCGACGCGGTGAAGTTGCGGAGTTTCGCTTCCGTTGTTTGTGCGAAGAGCTTGCGAATGTCGCCGAACGCCTTGAGGTACGTCACTGGATTGCTGCGCGGCGAACGACCGATTGGGTGTTGGTCCACCAGAACCACTTGATCGATTTGCGAAATCCCGTCGATGCCGTCGAACGCACCAGGCGCGAGGTCGCCGCACGGTTGCTTGAGTTTTTGGCAAACGGCGGGATACAGCGTTTCCTCAACTAGGCTGCTCTTGCCGCTGCCGCTGACTCCCGTGACGACGCAGAACACGCCCAGGGGAAACTCGACCGTGACATCCTTCAGATTGTGATGCCTCGCGCCGCGGAGCCTGATTGATCCCGAGGATTCGTGAGTCAATCGCGGCTCGCCGGCTTCGCGACTCACGGCATCGCGGTCGGAAAGAAACGTGGCCGTGGGTGAGTCGACTTGTGTCAGCAGGTTGTCGAGCGAACCGGCGAAGATCACTTCTCCGCCTTCTCCGCCCGCTCCGGGGCCGATTTCAATCACGTGGTCGGCCGCACGCACGAACGCGGCGTCATGTTCGACGACGACCACCGAATTGCCGGCGTCGCGGAGGCGGCGGATGGAACCGATGACGCGTTCGCTGTCGCACGGGTGCAGCCCGGCGGAGGGTTCATCCAACACGTACAGCGTGTTGACGAGGTTGGATCCCAAAGCCACCGTCAACGCCACGCGTTGGGCTTCGCCGCCGGACAGCGTGTTCATGCGGCGATCGAGCGTCAGATACTCCAACCCTACGTCCTGCAAATACGCAAATCGCGACCCGAGTTCCGCCAGCATGTGTCGAGTGCGCTTGCTGTCGTACTGGGCCGAATTGCAGGAGAGCGATTCGAGAAACGCAGCCGCGTCCGCCACCGACATCGCACACAGGTCGGCAATGGAATGCTCGCCGATTCGCACCGCCAGGGCTTCGCGTCTCAAGCGTTGTCCCTTGCACGCCGGGCATGGGT
>JAQBZS010000775.1 GCA_027622115.1 Planctomycetota bacterium
TTATTTCCGTGAGCCTCTCATCCGGTTGCTGCAGTTCTCGCTTCAATGTGAAGAACCGCCGTTCGAATTCGGTCCCCTTGTCTAGTAGCCAGTCGGCGAGTCCCGCCACAATGTGCCCATCGACCACCCGGGAACGCATACACTTGCCAGAACGCGGTCGGATCAATCGTGTACTAACAGGTGAAATCGATCATCTGGTTTGAAAAGAAGGCCACTTCGCGGCCGAAGGCGCAGGCCGTTTGGACCGTCCTCGTCTGCCGTGAAAACGCACCACGACATCCCCGCCTTTGACTCACCACGCAAATCCAACCTTCTCGAAATAGGCGTTCCTATGTTGATTTTCGATTCGCTCAAGCAACTCCGCGTTTTCCGCCAACTGCGAAGCATGCGATCCAATACCTCGCGACGTCGGGTTTCTGGTCAGCATCGGTTTCAGGCCACGGCCGCCTTGGATTCTGGGACGGAGTCGCTGGAAGACCGGACGCTGCTGGCGGCGGACTTCGGCGATGCACCGGATATGGGGGCCGGGACGGGGACTGGCGATTACGAGACGCTGCTGGCCAGCACCGGAGCCAGTCACACGATCGACACGTCCCGATTGAATTCAAGGGTGACACGGACGCCACGGAAGGCACCGAGTCGATTTCATTGTCGCTGGAGAGCCTTCCGGCAGGCGCGGCAGTCGGCGGCTCGTACCCGACGTCGACTCTGCAAATTCTCGACGACGATAACGATGTCGGGTCGAGGTTGGTTTGGTGTGAGATTCGACTTGGCTGAACTGCGCGCCGACGACATCTCGGCAATCGCCGGGCGGTTCATTCATTCGCGTTAAACTCGCCAAGTAGCGCCTCATTTTCGACGAGACTTCGTGCACGTGCGATGTCCTGCTTGGCGGAAACCTGATCGCCAAAATCAGCGTTTGCGACCGCTCGCCGAGCGTAATGGTGCCAGTTGTTGGGATCGCTTTGGATCAGTTGATTCAAGTGCCAACGAGCTCCGAAGGCATCGCCGTCCTGTTGGGCATCGCTGACTCGGGCTTCGTGCCAGGACTGGTTGCTGATCGATTCAAACAAGGCCGCGTCAAGCGTGCCGGCATCCGTCGAGGATCGTAACGCGGTCCATTCGTTGTGTGTCAGTGGCGAGATCTGTCCGGCCTCGGTCGGATGCCGAGCTGTCCACAGCTTCAACCGGCGCTCTAACTGATCCAGCGACAGAGAGCACGGACGAGGGATGGGCCAGCGGCGGATGTCACCGTCTGTGGAAACGGTGTCGTAAAATGCTCCGTCCGGCGTGATGCGGGCGGCGATCACCGGCCGTAGATGGACCATCGGTGGACCGAGCGATCGGTGTGTGTCCAAGTCGAGCAACTGCACCATCCCGTCGGCCAGTCCCGCCACAATGTGTCCTGCTCCTCGCGAGGCATCGGCCTGTTTGGAGCGGGCGCGAACGTCCAGCGAGATCACGGGGCTGTACAGTTTGATTGTGCTGCCGATGACGTCACCCGATCCGAGATCGTGGACTTGGATGTTTCCCGCCCTTGTTCCCAGGCAAAGGACGTTGGCTGACTCGTCAAAGGCGACGCTCTGGAAGTCGGATGTCGTGTATGGAAGCTCGACCTGCAACTGCCTCTTTTCAAGATCAAAGATTCGCAACAACTCATCCGACACGCACACCAATCGGCCATCATTCAGGAAGTCAAAATGGAACAGTGAGCGGCTAGGGAATTGCAGATTCGCATACGGTTCGTCCGTGCCTCCAACAGCTGGCTCGACTGAAACCGTTTGACGGCCACGCGTCCAAATCTTCCACACGTTGGGGTCGGCTTCTCGATAGGCGACTGCCAGCCGACCGTTTGGTGCGTACGCGGCCAACTGACTCGATCGATGGTGTCTCGATGGAGTCGACTTGATCTCGCTGAACTCGCCTGACTTCAGATCGATATCGATCAAGGTGTGAGTCTCGCCTAACACCATGGCTCGCCTTCCATCGGGCGAGACTGCGCAAACGGCTCGATACGGACTCACATCCACCTGGAGATCACTCCACCGATGGCTGGACTGCGGCGCGATTTCGGGAGACCAAATCACCAAGTTTCTGCCATCTCGGGCGAGCACGCTGCGGCTCTCTCGTTTGATCTTAATTGACGGCGCTCGAGGCGCACCGGTGACCAAATCTCGCCAGCTGGCTTTCAGCACGTTCGGCTGCTTGACACCAGACAACTCGAACACAGGCAGGGTCACAACGCTGGACCCATCCGGGTGCCAGATCACTTTCCGACTGAAAGCGATACTCCGCAAAGCTGGATCGAGGATCGGTTTGGCAGCCTCGCTCATCCCCATCGTTGCTGGCCCGACTCGGCTCAATTGTCGATGCAATCGCATCCGCCAGCCGTCAGCGATCAGCCATTGTTGCGACGGATCGATGGCGACAGCTCGGTTGGCCGCCCCTTCGACACGCGCGTGAACGACGGGTTGTTCTCGTCCGGTTGTGACTTCATGCCTGACAACGGCGTCGACATCCCGGTGCATCGTGAACAACATCCGGCCATCCGCGGACACTCGCAAACCAGATTCGCTGATTTGTGGGAACGGCACTTCTGCAATCGTTTGGAACCGCTCGGCCGAACCCAAATCAAATAACGATAGTCGCGATGCCAGCGTGTTCGACTCTGACTTCTGGGCGGCGATCAACTGGCGACCGTCGGGATGAAACCAAAACGCGCGCGTCCAATTGTTGCCCCCGATGTTCGGTATCTGGATCGAACCGACACGGGCGACGGAGCCATTGACGTCAGATAACTCGATCTTTTCCAACCCTCCGCCCGCGACTTTCCAGTACACGTCTCCGTTGGGGTGCAGGATGACTCGTTCGTGCCATTTTCTGACCAGCGGCGGTCGCACGTGCTGATGACTTTGCGTGTCCCAAAACCACTGGATGCCGTAGCCGTCTTTCTCGCAGAGGGCTCTGAGTGTCTGGCCGCTTTGGTCAAAGCTCAGACGCATCACGTTTCCTCGGACGTCGAATCCGCCCAACTGCTTGCCGGACTCGAGGTCGATCATCACGACGGAGTGCGTCGTGCCGACGGCGAGCCAGTCTTTCTTTCGCGGATGAAATGCCAGCGACCAGACGTGCTTCGGCAGGCGAATCGGCATCCCGATTTCTTTGCCGGTGTTGAGATCGAAGCGATACAGCCGCGCGGCCTCGCTCTCGAAGCCAAGAGTCGCGGAGATGACTAATCCCAGGCCCGCCGGATCAATGGCCGCGTGATGAACTTCAATGCCGCGACTCACAACTTGTACGCGTTCGGGGACCTGCCTAGTCCACTCGGAGATGTTGGTGCGGACCATCTTGTTGAAGGGATACCACCGGCGCTCGGCCCGAGTCTTCAAGTTCACGTCCACTCGATCCGGCGTCACCTGTTCCGCGATCCGCAGACTCTTCAGCATCATGTACAGGGCGTCGGCAATCTGGCCCGAATCCGCCATGCGGCGCGCTTGTGAATACGTCAGCTCGGCGTTGGTCCATACGGAGTCAAAGTTGCCTGCCTGGAGATCATCGACCTGATCGGAGATCGTGTTCCGCGCGGAATTCAGATCATCGTTACTGACTTTCAACGACTCGCTGTGCTCAGTGGCTTCGCGCCATTTCCACGTGATTCCGGTGACACCGAGCAACAACACCAGCACGCACGCCGCGGACAACATTGCCGCCAGCGGATTGCGCCGACACCAACGAATCGTCTTCTGCACCCGTCCGACCGGTCGAGCAAGAATCGGCCGGTGCTCCAGGAAACGTCGCAATTCGTCAGCTAGTTCCGCAGCGGACGCGAAGCGACTGGCTGGGTCTTTTTGCAGGCACTTCAGGCAAATCGTTTCCAGGTCATGAGGGATATCGGTCCGCAACTGTGACGGTGCCACTGGTGGGTGGTCTCGGACCATGGCCAATGTGTCGAGCACGGATTCGCCCTGAAACGGCGGTCGTCCGGTGAGCAGGGAATAAAGAATCGCGCCGATGCCATACACGTCGGAAAGTGGACCCACATGCTGTGCCTGTCCCATGGCTTGTTCGGGGGCCATGAATTGAGCCGTGCCCAGCACTTCACCCGTTGTGGTGTGGCCTGCCGCGTCATCCGTCAATCGGGCAAGACCGAAGTCAGCGACGCGCGGAAACAGATCGTCCGCTTCCAGGTAGCGGTACCTCGACCGTGAGCGTTGCTTTGAACCATGCTGGCTGGACCGGCGGGCTGATC
>JAQBZS010000776.1 GCA_027622115.1 Planctomycetota bacterium
ATCCGCGTATGACGCGCAGAAACTGCCGATCGTGTAAAGACGAATTCCACACGGTTATTGAGAAGTCACCCTCCCATCACCTCCAAGCGCGCAGGATCCTCCTAGCGTGCAGGATCCTCTCAGCGCGCAGGATCCTCTCAGCGCGCAGGATCCTCTCAGCGCGCAAGATCCTTCCGGCAAGCAGAATCGCTACATTCGACCGCAGAAGCCATGGGTCGAGAAGCAAGATGCCGCTATCAACATCACATAGCGACTAAAGTACTGCGCCAGCCCGCGAAGCGGTTAAGTTCAACGACCGCGTTAACCGGGTGGCGGCGAAAGACTCTCGGATTCAGAGCCAGCGTGAACCGCCGCTCCGGTTGAACGCATTGTTCGTTGCTTGATCTGTGCAACCGGGTGGCCCTCCGCCCTTAATCGTTGAAACTCGCTACGGAGATACCCCCTGAGATCATCGCCATGTTCGGTGAGGATTTGGGAACGTACATCATATAACTCATTCAGGATCGGGTTCTTCGTCATCGGACGAGCCTCCAAGGAATTCGACAGGCGTGCAAATCAGTAACCCAGAAAGTCCCAGATCGTCAAGCAATCGGTAGACACGCGGCAGGACATGGGCGTTCGCAATGTGCCGACAGTTCTGGGTCAACAGATATTGTGTTCCCGCTGATGCGGCAGTGGCAACATGTAAAGCATCTAACCGAGCCACGGAGGGGATCAGCGAGCGGGCGATGAGTTCATCCGCGACTTTATCAACGTCCGGATTTTCAACGAGAATGGGAATGTCGGCCAACATCGCAAGTCGTCGAGACGCGGCATCAGGATCGCCGCCGGCCGCCTCGGTCACGACCAATTCCGACGTCACAAGGTCGTAGTTCGGCCGCTGCTCGTCCATCCAACGCTTCGCTTGGCTCTGAAGCACTGCTGTAGAAGGATCAGAACTTGGCCGGGCGGTAGCATGGCTCACAATTGACGTTTCGATGTAAACGATGTCCATCGCGAAATCCTATTGCAACGAACGACCAAAATCACCCGCCGGATGGGCGCGGGTGACGTTGATTTCAAGTAAGACCCGGACGCCCATCCGGTCGGGGCGAGTAGAATGAGGCCTTTCGCAGGAAGACAAAAGGTGACAGGCACCAAATATGGAGTAAATGCGACGTCTGCGGCGTTGTTTTGTCGGTCGTCCAGGCGACCGTGTCTGGCGATGTTTACCTAGAATCACCAACCTTGTCAATTTTGGTGCCTGTCACCTTTCTCTTCTCTGTCACCTTTCTCTTCTCGCGGGGAATTGCAATACATGTCCTTGGATTTCTGTACTTGGATTTCTGCGATCACCTCACTTTACTTTATTGAATGGCCCCAAGGTGTCTTCCAGTAGGCGTCCGTAAAATCCCGACCAATTCCGCCGTGGCGCATCAAGTTTCGAGTCGGTGTGTTGAAGAAATCGTTCTATGCATGCCGCGACGAGGATGTGGCGGCGTTTCTTCGAGTGCGGCAAACTCAGTTTTCCTCGGAGAAATGGCAGTTGGAACAGGCTCAGGAAGCCATCGTCATGTTCCTTAGAAATGTGATTGGTCGCGAGTGTGATACTCGACGCGTGATGGCACTGTTTCGTGGCGGCGACGCGGGTCCGACTGAAGGCTTGGCCAGAATTCGTGATGTGCCGCCGCCGGTCGACGAGACGCGCCCCGTGTGGTCTCAGCGCGTGCAACTGGCTTTGCGAACTCAGCATAGCGACTCAAGTAACGCGCTAGCCCGCGAAGGGAGACGGGCAAGAGTGCCCGTCTTACTTGGGACAACGGCATCAATGAATTGCCTAAAGTTCAACGGCGTTACTCGGACGGCCACTTCAAGACGGGCTTGCGAGCCGCCTGCACTTCGTCCGGTCGTCGCGCGGTGAGCGTGTGGGGCGCTTCCTTTAGTTCCGCGGGATCCTCGTCGATGATCTTTCGCAGAGCGATTGCGAAGGCGTCGAGAGTGGCCTTGGACTCGGTTTCCGTGGGCTCGATCATTAGGGCCTCGGGAACCACCAGCGGGAAGTACACGGTGGGTGCATGGAAGCCGTAGTCGAGGATGCGTTTGGCAATCTCCATTGCCGAGATGCCGCGTTCCTTCTTGACCTTGGCGGCGGATGCTACGAATTCGTGCATGCAGTACTTGCCGTGCGGGACCGGTAGGAAGTCTTGCAGGAGTGCCTTGAGATAGTTGGCGTTGAGCACGGCGTTTTCGGACACCGCCTTGAGGCCCTCGGCTCCGAGTGTGCGAATGTAGAAGTAGCCTCGCATGAGAATGCCGGTGTTGCCGAAGAAGCTGCGTACTCGTCCGATGGATTTGGTCGGCGTCGTTGTGGCAAAACGGTCGCCGGTCCGCGACACGATTGGGCCGGGAAGATAGTCCGCCAGGAAATCTCGGACCGCGATGGGACCGGCTCCAGGTCCGCCGGCTCCGTGCGGTCCCGTAAATGTCTTGTGGACGTTGAAGTGCATCATGTCGCCGCCGAAATCGCCGGGTCGCGTCTTGCCCAAGATGGCGTTCATGTTTGCGCCGTCGATGTACACCAAGCCGCCGACATCGTGCAGCATGTTCGAGATTTGCACGATGTCCGATTCAAACACGCCCAACGTGTTGGGGTTTGTGATCATGAATACGGCCGTTTGATCGTCGAGCTTCGAGGCGAGTTCATCCAAGTCGACTCGACCGTCGTGCATGCCGTCGAGTTGGACGCAATCGAATCCCGCAATCGCGGCACTCGCCGGATTCGTGCCGTGTGCGCTGCTGGGAAACAGCACTTTGGTCCGCCGTTCGCCGCGATCACGGAAGTAGGCGGACGCGACCAGTAACGCGGTCAATTCACCCTGAGCCCCCGCAGCCGGCTGCAACGACACGGCGGGCAGCCCCGCGATGTCGGCCAGCATTCCCTGCATGTCGAACAGCATGCTCAACATGCCTTGCAGGTCGTGCTCGTCTTGATAGGGATGGACATCAACGATGCCCGGCAGCCGGGCCAAGCGTTCGTGGCGTTTCGGGTTGTATTTCATCGTGCAACTGCCGAGTGGATAGAAGTGGGTATCCACCGACATGTTTTGCGTTGAGAGATTCACGTAATGCCGAATGACATCCGGCTCGGTCACTTCCGGCAGCGGCAGCGGTTTTTTGCGGAGCTGATCGGCGGGGATCAGGTCTTCCAGTGGTCGATGCGGCACGTCGCTGGCGGGAAACTCGGTTCCGCGTCGACCGGGATGCGACAGAGTATTGAGTGGTTGGACGGCGAGTTGATTCTTCATGGATGTGGTCGCGTGTGATGAGATTGATGGATGAGTCGCTGAATTGATTTATCATTAGTTATTTGTCATTGGTTATTTGTCATTCTAACGAACGGTGCCGAAGAGCGATAAATCGCTCGGGCACGCCAATGACAAATGAAAATGACAAATAACTAATGACAAATCCTCATTCTAAACGGCAGCCTGCATGCGTTCTCGTTGAAACCGAATTGATTTACCATTAGTTATTTGTCATTAGTTATTTGTCATCTTAATGAACGGTGCCGAAGTGCGATGAATCGATCGGGCACCCCCAATGACATATGGGAAATGACTAATAACTAATGACAAATCCGTCGTTCTAAACGGCCACCTTGAAACGCTAAGCCGTAATTGTCTCCGGATTCGCGACTGCAGACCTGACGACCGATCCACCGGGTGAGAGTGCGTCGACCAATTGGTCAATCTCCGCGCGTGTTCGCGATTCCGTCACGGCCACGAGCAGGCCGTCGTCGTTGAATCCCGGATCGACGCGTGTCAATCGCGGCCCCAGATCGAAGCCGGCCTCGCGGGCTCGGGACATGACGGATGCAATCGGCTCGGAGCACTGCAACGTGAATTCCTTGAAGAACGGGCGGTCGAATTTCAGTGACAAGCCATTCACCTCGCTCAGTCGCTCGGTCGCATAATGCGCCTTGCGGCAACACAGCTCGGCGACTTCCCGCATGCCGACCGGTCCCAGCGACGCGAGATACACCGTCGCCCGCAATGCCAATAAACCCTGGTTTGTGCAAATGTTGCTGGTCGCTTTTTCTCGACGAATGTGCTGTTCGCGGGCCTGCAAGTTAAGCACGTAACACGTGCGACCGTCTCGGTCCGTGGTTTCGCCGATCAGCCGACCGGGCATTTTCCGCATGCACTGCTGAGTACACGTCATGATGCCCAGGAACGGGCCGCCGAATTGAGCCGGGATTCCGAGTGACT
>JAQBZS010000777.1 GCA_027622115.1 Planctomycetota bacterium
GACGGGCAGGAGTGGAGTGCCCGTCCTACAACAAACCTCGGCATTCACACCCAGAAACGGAAGAACCCTCATCGGGCGAATTGAAGACGGGACGCGGGGCGAGCCATCGAACCACGCGACGTGATCGTGGCCGAAGTGATTCGCGGTGTGATGGACGAGGCAGTGATCACCACCGTGCAATGCATGGGGTTGCAGTATGGCTCTTCTCACAATGTGAAGTGACCGAACTCCCTGCGGAATCCTTTGCAGGTCGTCTGCTGGGAACGGTCGGTCGCAATGATGTGAGCGATGTTATTCGACATTATGAACGAACGGGCTAATTCGTGTTTGTGCTGCCGATTGGCCGCGTAATGTTATTAGTTTAGTTAACGCTAATGAACCCTACGCTTCCGGTTTTCGCAGCACGATGAATCCCTGAGTCCAATTGCGATGACTCTTTTGCGCCAGCACGCGCAGACCGACGGATCGTGAGAGTTGCCGCATTCTTCGGCGAGTCACTGCCAAGCTGACGCTGTTGGCTGCGGCATTCGGGAAGCGGCGATAACCGTCTTTCATGAGATCCAGCAGCAGTGTTTCGGCCACCGGTTCCGCGAGCGCGTAAAGTCGCTTGACCAGACGATTCTTGGTCGAAGCGGTGCGGTAGGAATACGGCCGACCGTAGTAGAGCGACGCGACTCCACCGGGCTTCAACGTCCGCGAGATCTCGCGGAAGTATTGCTGCAAGACTTCCGGCGACGAGAGATGCACGAACACGATGAAGGAATAGACGAAGTCGATGCTGTCGTCCTCGAGCGGCAGCGTGCGACCGTCGGTTTGGTGCAATTCCACATTGTCGACTCCCAGCCCATCCAACACGCGTTCCACGTGTTCTCGGCAATCGTGAACGTCGACACCGATGACCCGCTTGAAGATGCGCGAGGCCGCTTGAATCAACCGACCGCCTCCATAGCCGATCTCCAGTGCGACTTTTTCTTCGGCATCCTGCACGATCGACGGAATCGGGTCGCGCATAACGCTGAAAAACATGTCTCGGTATCCCGTCCGAAACGAATACGCCGCGTCGCTGATTTGCGGAATCCGTTTGCTGCCTTCACCGCCTCCACAATGAAACCAACACGAAAACGCGTCGTCGCCAAGTTCCTTCAGCACGGAACCGATCGTTTCCCGAAATCGTTCTTCCATCACTTTCATCGCCACACCCTCAACGTTGACTCCGGACATGAATCGCTGCATTCGATTCTTTTGAGTCCGTGCCACAAGTCTCAAGCGGCGATTGAGGAATGCGGTGCTTCGCCGTTGAATAACGACGAACAGACTGAAGAACCGGCACAACTGACTTCGCGGCACGCTGTCGGCGAAATCCACATCAACGCAGCCGACCGCAGACGATTCGTTCCTGCCCGTTCAAATCGCGAACGGCGCGGACGTCTTCCCAGACATCGTCGGTCATCAAAGCCTGAGTTGCGGCGGCCTGTGCCGGATCCAACTCCAGCATTAAGTGGCCACCGGACTGCAACCATTTTGGAGCGTCGCGCACGAGCACTCGAATCACGTCCAAACCGTCCTCGCCGGCCGTCAGCGCGACCCGAGGTTCGTGCAGGCGAATTTCGGGTTGCAGTGATGCGTATTCTGCGTCGGTCACGTACGGCGGATTGCTGACGATGATGTGAAACCGACGATCCGCTGGAATCGGATCGAAGCACGAGCCTTCCAGCAACAGGACCCGGTCCTTGACGCCGTGTTTGACCGCGTTTTGCATCGCGACGTTCAGTGCGGCCGAGCTGATTTCGGTGCCGGTGACCGTGGCGTTCGGCAGATTCGTCGCCAAGGCAATCGAAATGCACCCGGACCCCACGCCGACTTCTGCGATGCACGCTGGTCCCGGTTGGATGCGTGCCGCTTCGATGGCTTCCAAGACCAGCGATTCCGTTTCCGGGCGAGGTATGAGCACGTCCGACGTCAGATGAAAATCCAACCCGAAGAACTCGCGGTGACCGACCAGATACGATACCGGCTCCCGCAACGCTCGGCGGCGGACGAGTTCACGCATGTGTTGGCGTTGGTCGGCGGTTGGCAGGTCGGCATAGTTGGTATAGAGCTGAATTCGCCGACATTCCAAGACATGAGCCAGCATCAATTCCGCGTCCAGTCGCGGCGATTCGCTGTCGTGCCGTTCGAGAAACCCGGTCGTCCACTCGATGATGCGGCGGATCGTCCAGTCTCCGGTCGAATCAGCGGCTTCCGTTGGTGCGGCGGTCATGGACGAGGACTCGTGTTGACCGGACGACTGCGACCGTCTTTCAGAATCCCAGCGAGCCGTGCCTTGAGTTGCCCGGCGACCTCGGGGTGTTTGTCGATCACGTTGGTTTTCTCGGCCGCGTCTTCGGCAAGGTTGAACAGTTGAAATTTCGGCACTTTCTTATTGGCCAATTTGCTTTCGACGACCACGTTGCGGGCAGACGTTTTGTCATGGCGATGCAGCTTCCATTCACCGACTCGAAAGCCGTAATTTCCATGATTGCCGTTGTCTTGTTGTACGAGATGATCGCGTCCACGTGCATCCTGTTCGCCGAGTAATGCGCCGAGCACATTGAAGCTGTCGAGGCACGCGTCGTCGGGCAGCGATTGGCTCGTAAGCGCCGCACAACTGGCCGCGAGGTCGATCGTACACACGAGTTGCTCGCTTTGGCCCGGCTGGATGCGTCCCTTCCAGCGAGTGATGAATGGGGTGCGAGTTCCGCCTTCATACACGCTGTACTTGCCGCCGGAATACGGACCGGCCGCGCGATGCAGACCGATCTTTTCGATGGCGCCGTCTTTGTAGCCGTCGTCGAGGACCGGGCCGTTGTCGGAGCAAAACACGACCAGCGTCGACTCGGCCAAATTCAAACGGTCGAGTGTTTTCATCAACTCGCCCACGCACCAATCCAGTTCCACGATCGCATCGCCCCGGAAGCCGAGAGACGTCTTGCCCTGGAATCGTTCGTGGGGAATGCGCGGCACGTGAATATCGTGCGAGGAAAAGAACAGAAAGAACGGACGGTTCTTGTGTTTCTCAATGAATTCGTTCGATTTTTCGACCCACTTGTCCGCCAAGTCTTCGTCACGGAACCGCGCCGCATGGCCGCCGGTATAGAAGCCAATGCGGCTGATGCCGTTGTGGATGGTCGAGTTGTGCCCGTGGGACCAATCCATCTTCAGCGTCTTGCGATGTGTGATTCCGGTGGGATGGTCGGGACTGGGTTTCTTGGTGCCGACCCACAATGGATCGGCTGGATCGAGATTCGGCACTCGGTGATCTTGGACATACACCTGCGGCACGCGGTCGTTGGTGGTCGGCAACAGAAAGCACGTGTCGAAGCCGATTTCCAGCGGACCGGGCTTGAGTTCGCCATTCCAATCCGGCCCCTGTTCGCCTCCCAGTCCCAGATGCCACTTGCCGATGACTCCGGTGGCATATCCGGCTCGTTTCAGAATCGACGCAATGGTTTCCGTACCCGGCTTGATGATCGCCGGTGCGTTGGGCGGAGCGATCCCCGTCCGCTTGCCTCGAAACGCATAGGTCCCCGTCAGCAGTGAGTACCGAGTCGGCGTGCAAGTGGACGCAGAACAATAACCGCTGGTGAATCGTCGACCTTCGGCAGCAAGTTGATCGATGTGCGGAGTCTTCAGCGCCGTCGCGCCGTAACACGAAACATCGCCGTAGCCCAAATCGTCGGCCATGATGACCACGATGTTCGGTCGAGCGTTGGATTCGGCCGCCCGTGCGTGGTGCGCATCCAGGAGTTGCAGGACGAGCGCAAGAAACGCGGCGAGCGTTGATGTCGTCAGTGCGAGTTGTGAATGATGCGGGAGTAATCGGTGGAATGCATCGTTTTTAACTGCGAGAAATGCGGACATGAAACAGCCTTGATCGTGCTTTGCGCGTGCGCCGCATCTCCGTTGCTTTTGACCGCGACCCGCGCTTGTGGTGCGCAAGAAGAAACCAGGAGACCGGAGCAGCAACCCCGTTGGCCCCCGGCGCGAAGTCGAATGCGACTCCGACCGGATTGTCTTTCGGCCCGCCAACACAGTCAATTCTCGGCAGCCGCCAGGTTCGCGTGAAAATGATTGACCGCTACTCGAACACCGAAAACGGTGGCGGATACTCGACGCGTCCTTCCACGCCATCCAATGCACCGGGCACGAGTTCCAGAGACATCCACGCTTCTCCGCCACCGAACGGACTG
>JAQBZS010000778.1 GCA_027622115.1 Planctomycetota bacterium
AGACTGCCCAAACTGGAGCTACACCATCCACCCAAGACTTAGGAAGTAGTTCTTGCACGCGTTCTAAGGAGTGACTCAGAAGCACTGGCTGCCGAGTTCGCGATATTGCCACTGGAAACCTGGCTCAAGACTCTGCAATGTGGTTCGTGCCGGCTGAGGTCTTTGTGAACAAGGTATAGCTTCTCTCCGCATTTGTCTCCGTTCGAGTCTGTCACAGCTCGATTAAACGGAATAAGTTGTGGTCGCCCTTCGCGCATTGAAATCATGCCGCTGACGTCAGGAGTTTCATGCGCAGCAGTGATCGCCGGTTCGGCCAGGCGAACGGCCAGAATTCGATCTGCTGCCGTGGGACGTCCACCCCGCTGCAGATGGCCGAGCACACTCGCTCTTACTTCGGTTCCGCGATAGCGACCGTGCCCGCGTTCGAAGAACTCAGCGAGATGCTCGACCAGCCGGCTGGTTGGGCTTGCTGCAGGTGCCCCATCCACAATCACTCCTTCAGTCACCAGGACAATTCCGTGCCGACGACCTCGATCGAAACCTCCGGCCAGCCGCCGCGCGATGCCGTCCCGTTTTTCTGCTGTCAGCGGGCCGCGTTCCGGAGTCACCAGAATCTCTGCCCCGGAGGCCACCCCCGCCAGACGGGTGAGTTCACCACAACTCCGTCCCATGACTTCCAGAATCATCACACGATGATGGGAGTACGCAGTGTCGGTGAACCGTTCGACGGCATCCATGACCGTGTTGACTGCCGTATCAACCCCCAGGCTGATCTCACTGCCCGCGACATCGTTGTCGATACTTGCTGGCACAAACAGCATCTGCAGCCCGCTTTCTTCCGCCAGGCACCGCGTCGCTGCGGCTGATCCGTCGCCTCCGGAGATAATCACGGTGTCGATGTGCAACTCCTCACTCAGCAGCGAGATGACCTGCTTCCTCACGAATTCGTCATGGAAGTCCAGACAGCGCCCCGCCCCCGTCACGATTCCCCCGCGACCCGCCAGGCCGCCCACGTCACGTGGCCCGATTGAAAACACTTCGGGAAGTTCATCCCGTGGGCAATCGGCGTGGATCAATGTCGAGATTGGTGGTGGATCGTTCGTAAGCTCCAGCATTTCCTGCTGCCGGCAAGTCGTCACCAGGCCACGAAGACCATCCCGACTTACGAATACCTCATCGCGATAGCGGTTCACCGCCAACCGCACGAGAGCCCTCAACAGAGCATTCATCCCCGGTGCATCCCCACCACTGAACACAGCAAGAATCCGTCGTGACCTTCTCATGTGTTGCTCCTTGATTCACGAAACACTCAGCGTGGCCAATACAGTATCTGGCGGTAATCAGGATGCAATGGCTATCAGTTACTGCATAGCATTAAGCTATTAGCTGCGAGTGTTATGGAATGGCCAGGCACGTACCGCTCTCTGTTCGTGCGAGCCTTCGAGGATAAGCTGTGAAGAACGGAGACACACACGGAAAGTGATCAACAAGTACTCTCACAAGGCTCGATGCATGTCGCCAACAAAACGTAAGACGCCTCGTCAGAAGAAGGACCAGGCGGCGCAACGTCAGACGGACCTGCCGAAAAAGAAAAAGGTCTTACATCGCCCTCCATCGATCGAAGCGATGCGAGCACTGGTGGCGTTTGCAGACGCTGATGAATCTGTAACCGAGGCAGCCAGGCAACTTGGTACGACGCAGCCGACGACGACGAACAAGCTCTATCTGTTCCCGGTGAAGGACAGCAACGGTACTGCATCCGGTCGCGATCACGACGAACATTCTCCGTCCAGAATCGCTGATTCATCAGGTCGCAACACAAATCCAGAAGACCTGCGTGAGTACGTGCTTGAGTGCAAGGAAAATCGGCGAGGACTGCGGCTGACGACTTTTGGTCGCAAGATGCTTCCTATGATGCGGGAACTGGTGCAGCTGTATGACGGCGTTCTAAAAGACCTCAGCACACAGCGTGACAGTAAGCAGATTATTCGGCTGGCAACCGGGACTTTTGGCGCCGAGTACATCGTCCCGTCAGCCCTGCACGCATTGCGCGGTGAACCAGTGGTTGTCGGTAATGATAAATGGGCCTTTGAAGATGCGTGTCTTGTCCGAACAGGAATTGTTCGTGGTCGCGAGCGAACCACTGGCGTGGCAGATGGAACGTTCGACTTCGCCGTGACCACGCACAGCATCGATCAAGTCCGCGAGGCGGCACGTAAAGCAGGATTTGATCCGAGTGATCTCGTTGTTGAGCAGCTGGGCGGACTCCCAATGGTCGTCGCCGCAAAACGAAGGTCGAATGAAGGCCGCGAACTTTTAAAGACCTCGAAAACGAAAGCCGTTCCGCTGGAAATGCTTGATCAATGGGAACTCGTTGGCCCTGACCCGCGATCGGGCATCCGCCGAAAGCTGGAAAGCAGTGTTCCCCGGCCGGACAACCTGCTGTTCATGGCCGAAGGTGGAGGCTGGGCCGCAGCAAGAGAATTCGCACGGCTCGGACTGGGAGTCGCGATTCTGCCAGCGGCCTCGATCAGGAAAACCGATGCCAGTGACTTCGTCACTCGTCCGCTGGATGAGAATGAATTCAGTGTCGAGCAATCACTGATACGTCACCGCCGGCGAAAACTGACCGAAATTCACAAACTGATCATCGGAGCGATTACGGATGTGGTTCGAAACCTCAGCAACGCTTCACGCCACGCTTAGACTGAACTCAATGATTCGGTCTCTGGACGCTACCGAGTTACGTCCTTCCCGATTCAGATGACGATGCGTTCGATCTCGTCAAGGCTGATGGCGTCGGACGTGCGATCGTAGAGTTTCGTGGTGCGGACTGATTCATGGGCTGCGATTTTTTGTGCATGTTCCAGCAGGCCTCCGTTGCTCAGGTAGGCCGTGATGCCGGTTGCCCGGAAAGTGTGGCAGCAGACGTGTGTGGCCAGTCCGGCCTGGCGGGCTCGTCGTTTGATCATTCGCAGCACGTCGGTTCGATGCATGCGACGTGGAGTGAGTTGTCGTTGACGAGAAGCCGAGCGGAACAGTGGTGATTTTGTTTCGTTGCCGATTCCGGCCGCAGTCATGTACGCATCGATGTAGTTTTCTGCATTGTGATGGGCCGGGACGTCGTGGAGCTTGCCGCCTTTCTCCCGCAGACGGAACCACATTCGCCGCCCCTGCGGGAAGCAGTCTTCGACGTTCATGCCGATGGCCGCTGAGACTCGGGCGAAGCTGTAGACCATCACGCCGATCAGCGCCCGGTCGCGCAGCCCGACGATCTTTGTGCAGTCAATCGAGTCCAGAAGCTGACGGGCTTCGGCTGCTGTGAGTACCGGCGTCTTGCCTTTCCGGACGACGTGCTTCGGGCCACGTACGGAAGCCGCCGGGTTCACTGGCATCGCCTGGCCGGTCACCAGCCAGTCGAACAGCATTCTGATTGCTGCCAGGTGCAGCTTCACCGTCGGGGCACTGAGCAGGGTCGTGAGGTGTTCGATATAGCCGGCGACAACGAAAGGCGTGACCTGTTCGAGCGAAAGCCCGTACCGTTCGCACCAGTGACAGAATCGACCAACAGCGTGTCCATAAACTCGGCGTGTGCCGGGATTGCGAATGTGAGCCGTGAAGAATTCGAGGAACCGTCGCTCGGCGTTCTCTCCTGCCTCACGAATCAGCGGCGGCAGTCGCTCTGAGGGAACCATCAACAATTCCCTGCCGGAATCGGCTGGCCGTTTCTCATTGGTCTTCGGCGGGAATTCGTGATTGCTCATGGCTCATCGTGCCACAGATCTGGCGTTTCAAAAAGGAGCTTTTGATACGCCAATCGAACGACACCAGATTCACATTTCCGCGTTGCCGGGTGAGCCAATCCGTGTTGCGTTCAGCCGGCATATTATCGGTTTGTCATGGACGCCGTTGCGGGTCCAAGTCCTCGCATGGGATGTGTAACGGTCGCTGGCCTATAGCTGCGGTTGCTGGCCATGCCGATCTCCTGTGCTTGTGGAACGCCCGTCATTGCGAAGGTCAAGAACCATCGGCCTGTGAACGTCCGAAATCACTACTTCAAACCGAACTCGCTCAGAGACCTGACAACTCCCGCACCAGCAAAAGCAGCCGGAAGTGTCTGTGGTCTGACGGTAGTCGAGTGTTCCGCTCAGGCTGCTGCTTTCGGCTCCGCCAGTCATCGTCGAGGCCGACGGGTCGGGTGAGACCTCGACGACGACCGGCTCCGAC